>NZ_JBFULC010000017.1:0-152107 GCF_056400525.1 Stenotrophomonas sp. P5_A9 | reverse complement strand
CCCCATGCCCTTGGAGGCGAAATAAAGGAGGAGGGGGCGGCCGCAGGCCGACACCGGGGGACATTCGCCGGAAAGGGCATGGGGCCCAGYGCCCGACCCACCGACCGCCCCGCGTGGCGGCAATACCCCTCACGTCCCCACGTGCACGCCTTCCACGATCTCGCTGCACCCAAGATGGTCCAACGCGATCTCCAGTGCATGCATGTAACTCTGCGCGCGGTACCCGTGCGCCACACCGATACGCTGGCCCACGTCCGCCGGCAGGCACGCCTCCGGCGTCCGGGTGTCATCGTCGTGCACTTCCACGTAGACATTGTGCAGATGCGGCAGCAACCGGTGCAGGCGCACGCTGCCTACGCAGGCGCCCGGATCGAGCAGCGTCACCTCGCCGCGGCTGTGGTCGGCCACGCGCAGCGCGTCCAGCAGTTCCTGTTCGGAGCCGCAGGCGCGGATTGCCACCGTGGTGCCGGCATCGATCGCACGGTGCACCAGCGATTTCAACACCGGTGCCGGCAACGGCTGCGCGGTGCGGATCAGCGGACCGGCTGCTTCCGGCCCGCGAATGATGAAGATCGACATGGCTCAGGCCCCCTCCGGCACGACCTGCAGGCGACGCGCGGCGATCGCCAGCGACAGCCGGCAGGCATCGTCGCGGCCGCTGCTGCACACCACCCGCGCGGTCGGTGCGTGCTGCGGGTGCAGGTGGTCATCCAGCGCGTCGTCGTCGTTGCTGGCCATCTCGATGTACGGCGCCGGCAACGCCTCCAGCGCACTGCGCAGCGCCTGGCCGTAACGCGCCCACTGATGGCCATCGACGGCGGTCGTGGCAATCAGCACCAAGGCAGGACGGCTGCGCTGGGCCCGCTGCAGGCAACGCACCAGCGCCGGCAGCGAGTCGCAATCGCGGCAGGCCAGGCGGTGCCCGGCGACCCGGGCAGGCACCGGCGCGGCATCCGGCGCCGCGCCAGGCGGCGTGTGCCGGATCATCAGGATGGTCATGGAACACCTCGAACAAGCGCCCTGCGGCGCGGTGACGCCACGATGCGACCGGGGCCCGTAAAACCGCCATGCCGGTGGCCGCTTCCGCGCGTAAATATCGCGTAGCTTCTGCACCAACCACCGGGAACTTGGCCACCGCCGGCCGGTCACAACCAGACCCCTTGAGAGCGCCCTGCCATGGATAGTTCCACCGCTGCTGCCCCGAACCGGATGCTGCATTGGCTGAAGAAGGAAGCGCTCCCGCTGGCGGTGATGCTCGGCCTGCTGCTGGCCGCACGCGACTCGCTGGCCAACCACTACCAGGTGCCCAGCGGCTCGATGCAGCACACCCTGATGCCGGGCGACCGGGTGGTGGTGGACATGCGCGCCTACGGTCTGCGCCTGCCGTTCACCTCGGTTGAACTGCTGCACACCGGCCAGCCGCAGCGCGGCGACGTGGCGGTGTTCGACTCGCCGGTGGACGGCATCCGCCTGATCAAGCGCATCGCCGCCGTCGGCGGTGACCGGGTGGAACTGCACGAGGGCCACCTGAGCATCAACGGCCAGCCGCTGGCCGAGGCCGGCGCGGGCGAGATCGAGGACTTCGGCCAGCACCTGGCCCAGCTCGACCTCGGCCAGGGCGGCGGTCCGGACATCAGCGGCCTGACCGTGCCGGCCGGCAAGGTGCTGATGCTTGGCGACCACCGTGGCAACAGCGCCGACGGTCGCTATTTCGGTCTGGTGGATGCCTCCGCCCTGTATGGCAAGGCCGCGCGGGTCTACTACCGGCGCGGCGAGGGCCTGACCTGGCAGTCCCTCTAACCCGGCGCGTGATCTGAATCGAGATGTCGGACGTCTCGATCCAGACAGTCCAGGTTATGGATCGACCTGTCGGCGCTGCCTATCCTGAGCGCTGACTCTTCACTCCGGCCCGGACACACGGGCCTTACCGGCATGAATGGCGACACCGCAGCGGTCCCCGCCCGCAGCCCCCAGGCCCCCGCCACGGCAGCGGCTGCGGACCACATCCAGCAAGGCACGCCGGCGTTCCGGCGCACCGCCGCGGCACTGTTCCTGGCCGGTTTTTCCACCTTCGGCCTGCTCTACACGGTGCAGCCGCTGCTGCCCGAGTTCAGCCGGCACTTCGGCGTCTCGGCAGCCAACAGCGCGCTGACCCTGTCGCTGAGCACCGGGCTGCTGGCGGTGTCGATGCTGATCGCCGGGCTGATCTCCGACCGCATCGGCCGCCGCGGGGTGATGGTCGCCGCGCTGCTGGCCTCCAGCGTGTTGTCGGTGGCGACGGCGATGGTCGATGACTGGTCCACCCTGCTGGTGCTGCGCACGCTGCTGGGCATCGCGCTGAGCGGCGTGCCGGCGGTGGGCATGACCTACCTGGCCGAAGAAATGGACAGCCGCGCGCTGGGCCTGGCCATGGGCCTGTACATCGGCGGCAATGCGATCGGCGGCATGAGCGGCCGTCTCATCGCCGGCATCGTGGCCGACCACTGGGGCTGGCGCTGGGGCATCGGCGTGGTGTCGTCGATCGCGCTGCTGAGCACCGTGCTGCTGTGGTTCCAGCTGCCGCCCTCCCGCCACTTCCAGAGCCGTCGCGGCGGCCTGCGCGAACTGCCGGCACGCTGGCGCAGTCTGTTCGCCGATCCCGGGCTGCCGTGGCTGTTCGCCACCGCGTTCGTGCTGATGGGTGTGTTCGTCACCCTCTACAACTACCTGGGCTACCACCTGCTCGCCCCGCCCTATGGGTTGAGCCAGACCGTGGTCGGGCTGATCTTCAGCGTGTACCTGGTGGGCACCTTCAGCTCGGCGTGGATGGGGCAGCAGGCCAACCGGCATGGTCGCAGCCGCGTGCTGGCGATCTGCTACGGGCTGATCGCGCTGGGCATCGTGCTGCTGGCGCTGCCGTGGCTGGGCTGCATGGCCCTGGGCATCGCGCTGGTGACCTTTGGTTTCTTCGGTGGGCACTCGGTAGCCAGCAGCTGGGTCGGCAGCCGTGCCGGGGCGATGCGCGCGGAAGCCTCGGCGCTGTACCTGTTCGCCTATTACCTGGGCTCCAGCGTGGCCGGCGTGATCGGCGGCGTGTTCTACACGCACTGGGACTGGCTGGGCGTGTGCGGCTTCGTCGGCGTGTTGACCGTGGCCGGCGGCGCGATTGCCTGGCGGCTGCGGCAGCGCGTGCAACCGACCGCCGCCGCCGCGCTCGCGCTCAGCCGCTGACGCCCTGCAGCAGCCGGGTGAAGTGCGCGATCAGCGGCGAGGCCGCACCGCGCCGGCAGGCCACGTGCACTTCCGAACTGGCGGCGCGGTCGCTCAGGGCGACAAAACGTGCACCGTCGACCTGGATATGGCTGCACGAGGATGGCAGCACCGTCACGCCCAGCCCGGAGGCGGCCAGGCTGATCAACGTCGAGGCCTCACCGGCTTCCTGCACGATACGCGGGGTGAAGCCGGCGCTGCGGCACAATGCGATGAAATGATCGTGGATGCCCGCGCCGACCTCGCGCAGGAAACCCACGAACGGCTCATGGGCAAACAGCCGCAATGCCACTGGTGCGTCGGCGGCCAGACCGCGTACCAGCGGATGCTGGCCATGCACCACCAGCGCCAGTGGATCGCTGAACAGCTTGCGCGACATCAACGGTGCCGGCAAAGCACGTTTGCGGATCAGCCCGACGTCCAGCTCGCCGGCCATCAGCGCATCGATCTGCTGCAGCGTGTTCATCTCGCGCAGCTTCAACTGCACCTCCGGAAACTGCTGGCGGTAGGCGAAAATCGCCCGGGGAATCTGCGTGGACAGCGGCGTGGCACGGGTCAGCCCGATGCGCAGCTCGCCGGTTTCGCCGCGTTGCGCGCGCTGGGTCAGATCAATCGCGGTGTCGACCCGGGCCAGCACCTCACGTGCCTGCTCCTGCAGGACGCGGCCGGCATCGGTGAGTTCCACGCGGCGATTGGCGCGCAGGAACAGGCGCGCACCGAGCAGGGTTTCCAACTGGCGGATCTGTTGGCTGAGCGGCGGCTGCGACATGCCCAGGCGCTCGGCCGCGCGGCCGAAATGCAGGGTGTCGGCGACGGCCAGGAAGTAGCGCAGGTGGCGCAGTTCGATCGGCATGGAAGGGGCCTGCGTCAGCGCTCGGAATGACCGCTTTCATCATAGCTGCGCGGCGTGAACAGGTCCGGCTGGATCAGGTCGATGAAGGCGCGCGCCTGCGGCGACAGGAAGCGTCCACGGCGCACGATCACCCCATAGCTGCGCTCGGGGAACCAGGCGCTCATCGAGCGCGTCAGCAGCTTGTCGTGGTCGGCATCGTTGAGGCACAACGCCGGCACGATCGAGATGCCCATGCCCATCGCCACATACTGCTTGATCACCTCCCAGCCGCCCACTTCCAGCGCCACGGTGTAGGGCATGCGCTGGCGCTGGAACACCTGGTCCACCAGTCGGTAGGTGATCTGGCGCTTGGGTGGCAGGATCAGCGGATAGGCGGAGATCGCCTCCAGGGTCAGTTCCTTCACCCGTGTGAGCGGGTGGTCGGGCGGGGTGATCAGCACCTGCTCGAAACGGTAGGCCGGCGCATAGCTCAGGTCGGCCGGGACGTCGGTCATCGAGCCCACCGCCAGGTCGGCCGCATCGCTGCGCAGCAGTTCCGTGCCGTCGGCACTGATCGCGTTGTGCAGGGTCAGGCGCACGTCCGGGTGACGCTGGCGGAAGCGCTCCACGATGCGCGGCAGCAGGTACAGGATGGTCGAGCTGTTGGCGGCGATGTTGAGTTCGCCCGCGTCCAGCCCCTTCACCTTGTCGCGAAAGCTGGCCTCCAGCCCGTCCAGGTTCTCCACCAGCGGCTGGGCCATCTCGAACAGCAGCTGGCCTTCGCGGCTGGGCACCAGCCGGCGCCCGCTGCGCTCGAACAGCACCACCCCCACTTCGCGCTCCAGCGCCTGCAATTGCTGGCTGATGGCCGGTTGGCTGACGAAAAGCGCCTCAGCCGCACGCGAGACCGAACCCAGCCGGACGGTCTGGCAGAACGCCCGCAGCGGCTTGAGCCGATCGGATTTGTAGGAAAACCGGGGACTTGGCGGGCGCGGTGTGGGCATGGTGTCACGAGTATAAGCTCACCTTATGTAATGCATTGCGATAACTGTTTTGTCAAATACGGTACGGCGGCGCACGGTGAAGCCCTACCGCATTGCAGGAGCCCGCCATGTCCGCCGTCGCCGCTTTCGCCACTGCCCAGCCCACCCCGGCCGATGCCCCCGCCACCCCCGGGATCACGCTGACCACCCAGCTCGCCGGCCAGTCCGCGTTGCTGCCGGCGGGGGTACTGGCCTTGCTGGTGTCGCTGCACCGTGCGGTGGAGCCCGAGCGCCAGCGCCGGCTGCAGGCCCGGGTGGCGCGCCAGGCGTTCTTCGATGGCGGCGGGCTGCCGGACTTCCGCGCCGACACCGCGCAGATCCGCAATGAAGACTGGACCGTCGCCCCGCTGCCGGACGCGCTGCAGGACCGCCGCGTGGAGATCACCGGCCCGACCGACCCGAAGATGGTCATCAACGCGCTGAACTCCGGGGCCAAGGTGTTCATGGCCGACTTCGAGGATTCCACCGCACCGGCCTGGCGCAACCTGCTGGCCGGCCAGCAGGCGCTGATCGGCGCGGTGCGCGGCGATCTGACCCACACCGGCCCGTCGGTGGACGGCAAGCCGGGCAAGCAGTACGCGCTGCGTCCGTTCAACGAACAGGCCGTGCTGATCGTACGTCCGCGCGGCTGGCACCTGGACGAAAAGCACGTGCGCATCGACGGCCAGCCAATCGCCGGTGGCTTGTTCGATGCGGCGGTATTCGCCTTCCACAACGCGCGCACGCTGATGTGCAAACAGCGCGGCCCGTACTTCTACCTGCCCAAGCTGCAGAGCATGGAAGAGGCGGCGCTGTGGGAGACCGCGCTGTCGCACATCGAAGGCATGCTCGGCCTGCCGCACGGGCAGATCAAGGTCACGGTGCTGATCGAAACACTGCCGGCGGTGTTCGAGATGGACGAGATCCTGCATGCGCTGCGCGACCGCATCGTCGGCCTGAACTGTGGGCGCTGGGACTACATTTTTTCCTACATCAAGACCTTCCGCCGCCACGCCGACAAGGTGCTGCCCGAGCGCGGCCAGGTGACCATGACCCAGCCGTTCCTGAAGGCTTATTCGGAACTGCTGATCCGCACCTGCCACCGCCGCGGCGCGCATGCGATGGGCGGCATGGCCGCGCAGATCCCGATCAACCACGATGCCGCCGCCAACGAACAGGCGATGGCGCGGGTGCGGGCGGACAAGCTGCGCGAAGTCACCGCCGGCCACGACGGCACCTGGGTGGCGCATCCGGCGCTGATCCCGGTGGCACAGGCGATCTTCGACGAACACATGCCCGGGCCGAACCAGCACGCGGTACTGCGCCGGGATGTGCAGGTGGGGCGCGATGCGCTGATCGCCGCGCCCACCGGCACCATCACCCGCGCCGGTTTCGAGGGCAACGTGGAAGTCTGCGTGCGCTACCTGGCCGCGTGGCTGGACGGCAACGGCTGCGTGCCGATCCACCACCTGATGGAGGACGCGGCCACCGCCGAGATCAGCCGCAGCCAACTGTGGCAGTGGCTGCACGTGCCCGGCCAGCAGCTCGACGACGGCACCGCCATCGACCTGCCCCTGCTCGACGCCACCCTGGCCCAGCTTCCCGCACGCCTTGGCGACCGCAGTGCGCTGCCCGGTGCCGCCCGCATCGACGAAGCCATCGCGCTGCTGGCGCAGCTCAGCCGCCGCGATGAACTCACCGATTTCCTGACCCTGCCCGCTTACGACCGTCTGGACTGACCTGTACCGCCCGCCTCCAGCATCGCTTCACCCATTCAACGTATTCCCCCCTGGAGAAACGCCATGAGCACGCTGCCGACCGCCGAACAGATCCAGCACGAATGGAACACCGACCCGCGCTGGGCGGGCATCCAGCGCAACTACACCGCCGCCGACGTGGTGCGCCTGCGCGGCACCGTGCACGTGGAGCATTCGCTGGCCCGGCTGGGCGCGGAAAAGCTGTGGACCTACCTGCAGGAAAAAGACTTCGTCAACGCGCTTGGCGCGCTGACCGGCAACCAGGCCATGCAGCAGGTCAAGGCCGGTTTGAATGCCATCTACCTGTCCGGCTGGCAGGTGGCCGCCGACGCCAACCTGGCCGGCCAGATGTACCCCGACCAGTCGCTGTACCCGGCCGACTCGGTGCCGGCGGTGGTCAAGCGCATCAACAACACGCTGCTGCGTGCCGACCAGCTGCACCATGCCGAGGGCAAGGACGATATCGACTTCCTGCAGCCGATCGTGGCCGATGCCGAAGCCGGTTTCGGCGGCGTGCTCAACGCCTTCGAACTGATGAAGGCGATGATCGAGGCCGGCGC
Organism: Stenotrophomonas sp. P5_A9; assembly: GCF_056400525.1. NCBI lineage: Bacteria > Pseudomonadati > Pseudomonadota > Gammaproteobacteria > Lysobacterales > Lysobacteraceae > Stenotrophomonas > Stenotrophomonas sp. P5_A9. Next base: position 144,687 of record NZ_JBFULC010000017.1, on the reverse strand, counting down.
GGCCGGGGTGCACTTCGAGGACCAGCTGGCCTCGGTGAAGAAGTGCGGGCACATGGGCGGCAAGGTGCTGGTGCCCACCCGCGAGGCCATCGAAAAGCTCAACGCCGCGCGCCTGGCCGCTGACGTGATGGGCGTGCCGACCCTGCTGGTGGCCCGCACCGACGCGGAGGCCGCCGACCTGCTGACCAGCGACATCGACCCCAACGACCAGCCCTTCGCCAGCGGCGAGCGCACCCCGGAAGGCTTCTACCGCACCCGCAACGGCCTGGACCAGGCGATCAGCCGCGGCCTGGCGTATGCGCCCTATGCCGACCTGATCTGGTGCGAGACCGGCAAGCCGGACCTGGAGTTCGCGCGCAGGTTCGCCGAGGCCATCCATGCCAAGTTCCCCGGCAAGCTGCTGGCCTACAACTGCTCGCCCAGCTTCAACTGGAAGAAGAACCTGGATGACGCCACCATCGCGACCTTCCAGAAGGAAATCGCCACATACGGCTACAAGTTCCAGTTCATTACCCTGGCCGGCTTCCACGCCCTGAACTACTCCATGTTCAACCTGGCCCACGGCTACGCGCGCCGCCAGATGAGCGCCTTCGTGGAGCTGCAGGAGGCCGAGTTCGCCGCCGCCGATCGCGGCTTCACCGCGGTCAAGCACCAGCGCGAGGTCGGCACCGGCTACTTCGACGCGGTCACCCAGGCCATTCAGCAGGGCCAGTCCTCGACCACCGCGCTGACCGGCTCGACCGAGGAAGAGCAGTTCAACGCCGAGCGCGCGGCCTGACCGGCGCCTGCAGCTCCCCTAAGGGCGGCCAGGGAAGGCCGGCGTGACGGGCGGCAACGAGACCGCCCGTCGCCTTGTTCGGACCGCTCGACGGCCGGCGCCGCGTGGATCCGGTGGCCGCTGGCCGATCCGGAGCGCGTATGGAAGGGGGATGTGCCGGGCCGGTCGAAAAAGTACGGCGTCCGTGCTCTGAAATGGGATGAGGCGCACAGTTTTTAGGGGTGCTATCCTCATCCGCTCACCGGGGGAACGCTGGGAAGCGGGTGCACGGGATGACCGGCAAGGTTGCGGCGGCGAATGTGTGCGAACAGGAACCAGGCATCGCCCAGACGGCGATGGCTGAGATCGTGCACGCCATCCTGAGCCCGAGCGAATTCGACCTGTTCGCCGAGTTCGGCCAGGAGCGCCTCCTGCCCCAGGGTGACCACCTGTTCCATCGGGGTCAACCCGGCGACACCATGTATGTGATCGTCAGCGGTTGCATCGAACTGGACTTCGGCGAAGACCTGCTGGTGAAGTCGCTGGGGCGCAATGAATTCTTCGGTGAACTCGGCCTGCTGATCGGCGACCACCCGCGCAGCGCCGATGCCCGCGCCGTGGCCGACAGCGTCGTGCTGGAGCTGGGCAACGGCGATTTCCAGCGGCTGGTCGAACGCGACCCCGGCCTGATCGCCTATTTCCTGCGCCGCACGATCATGCGCGTGGTCAGCAACGAACAGGTCCTGATCCGGCAGCTGCGCCGGCGCAACCACGACCTGGAAACCGCGCTGGACAACCTCTACGTCACTACCCACCAGCTCACCCACACGCGCGAGCTGGTGCGCACCGACGAGCTGACCGGCCTGCACAACCGCCGCGGCCTGGCGCTGTACCTGCAGGAATGCCGCAGCCACGACGACGGCCCCCCGCAAGGCCTGCTGCTGATCGACTGCGACCGGTTCAAGCAGGTCAACGACGAATACGGCCACCAGGCCGGCGACCGCGTGCTGCAGAGCGTGGCCAATATCCTGCGTTCGGTGGCCACCGAACGGGACATGGCCTGCCGGCTGGGCGGCGACGAGTTCTGCCTGCTGCTGCGCAGCGCCGACCAGGACAGCCTGCAGCACGCCGCCGAGTTCATCCTCAGCGCCGTGCACGGCCTGATGGACCGCGCCCACGGCGTGCCCCACGTCTGTCCGGTCAGCATCGGCGTGCGCCTGCTCGAGCCCCATACCGACTGGAGCGAGTGGTACGCTCGCGCCGACAACGCGCTGTACCAGGCCAAGCGCCTGGGCGGCAACCGGCTGCACTGGTCGCGTGCCGCGACCGTCATACCCTGACGCGGGAAGAACGGCATGAATGGCGACAACGGAACGTCGACCCAGGCACCGCAGATGCGGGCGTTGTTGTTTACCGACCTGTGCGATTCGTTGATCCTGGTCGAGCGGATTGGCGATGCGGCCGCCGCCGAGCTATTCCAGCAGCACGACCGGTTGGTGCTGACGTTGCAGCAGCAGTGGAATGGGCAGCAGATCGACCGCTCCGATGGGCTGTTCCTGTTGTTTGATCGGGCGATTGATGCGCTGGGGTTTGCGCTGGATTACCAACACAACCTGCAGCGGTTGGGCGATCAGTGCGGCATCCCGATACGCGCGCGCGCAGGCCTGCATGTGGGCGAGGTGATCCTGTGGAACAACAGCGCTGAAGCCGTGGCGTTCGGTGCCAAGGCTGTCGAAGTGGAGGGCCTGGCCAAACCGATGGCGGCCCGGCTGATGCAGCTGGCGCGTCCCGGCCAGATATTGGTGTCCTCCACTGCCGAGTCGATGGTGCGACGACTCGTGGACAGACTAGGAGAGACCGGCAATGGCTTGAAATGGAAGTCGTTTGGACGCTGGCGCTTCAAGGGCGTTCCGCAGCCACTCGAAGTATTTGGCGTCCATGGGCCGTCGCTTCCGCCGCTCCAGCGTCCTCGGGCCTCTTCCAAGGCGATGCGGGATATCCCGCTTTGGCGTCGCCCGATCGCGATGGCAGCGCAGGCCACGCTGATCGTGACCACAATTCTGACCATCTGGCTGATTGCCCGTCCTGAGCCGGCGATCGCTTTTGCCGAGCGAGACTGGGTGGTGTTGGCCGATATCGAGAATGCGACCGGCAATCCGCTGTTGAATGATGGGCTCGGACAGGCGTTTCGGATCAGCCTTGAACAGTCCCGATACGTGAACGTGCTCAGCGATCTCAAGACCCGCGAYACGATGGGGCGGATGATGCGCGCGCCAGGCAGCATCATCGACCGGGCCGCCGCGGTCCAGATTGCGTCACGCGACGGTGCCAGGGCGGTGCTTGTACCGTCCGTCCGCGAAATCCACGGAAAGCTCCGGGTCTCGATTGACGTGATCGATCCGGTGAGCAAGAAGTCTGTCTATAGCGTATACGCCGATGGAAGGGGCTACAGCTCGGCGCTGTCCTCCACCGATGAGGTAGTCGCTCAATTGCGCGGCCGCCTGGGTGAAGCCCTGTCGGACGTGCAGCGGGCCTCCAATCCCCTGCCGGAAGTTGCGACGGCAAACCTGGATGCCCTGAACGCATATGCCAAGGGCCAGGCAATGTATGGCGACGACCAGGTGAGAGAGTCGCGAAAGTACTTTGAGATAGCCACCAACATCGACCCCGAATTTGCGATGGCCTGGCTTGCGCAGATGCGCGTGCTGGTTAGCCTCGGCAAGCGGGATGAAGCGCGGGACATCCTGGCGAAGGTTGACCGCCTGCGCAGTCGCCTGACGACGAGGGAACAGTTGTATCTGGACGCATGGAAGCTGGACCTGCTCTCGAACAATGAGTCCGCATCGCTGGATGCCTGGGCGACGATGGAGAATCTCTACCCTGACCATCATGGGGCACGGGTGAACCATGCCTGGGCGGCATTCCTGCTGGGGCGGTACGCAGAAGCAGAGAGTGCCGTTGCAGCTGCCGACGTTCAACAGAACCCGCTGAGGCCGGTGACGCTGCATCTGCTTGGGCGCATTCAATTGGCACAAGGAAAATTGAACGCCGCGTTGGCCACCCAGCGCCGCGCGTTGACGATGTCAAACGGTGAGACAAACAGACATATGGTGGCGGCGATCGCCGCGTCCGGTGATGTTGAAAAGGCCAGCAAGATGCTGGCGGCCATTCCAGGCCCCGGGCCTGCACAGTGGCTGGAAGGGGTCTCGCTGGACTTGGATCGCGGGGACACGGAGGCTGCTGCAGCGGCGGCAGTAGAGGCGGCTGCAAACTGCAAAGATTCTGCTTCGGTGTGCGAGTTCCTTTCCGTGGTTGCCGTCGTCACCCAGGCGGCATCGGGAATGTGTGCGTCTCGCGTTCGGGTGGAGAAGACGTTCGGGTCCCTGCTTGCCCTTGCCGGTGATCCCTCTGCCGATGATCGCGGGCAGCGGCTATTCTTCGCCGCATCGATGATGTATGCGGCACAACGGATGGGGTTGGGCGACGCATTCGCCCGTCACACGCCGCAGATGCAAACACTATCCAGTGAGATAGGCGATGCGAAGACCACTGAGCTGTTAGCTGTCGTCAAGGCCAATCAACAACGCATGGCTGGCGACCCGGCCGGCGCGGCACGTCAGCTAAAGGTGCTCATCAATGGCAATGAGCTCTTCCAGGCGCACAGTGTATTGGCGTCCGCGCTACGCGACGCCGGTGATACCCAGGGAGAGGCAGCGCAGCAGGAGTGGTTGCGAAGCCAGCGTGGGCTGGCCTATGGCGAGGTTGCAGGATCTGCGGTGCTTCGCTCGTTGAACGTCCGTGACAGCGTGGCCTATCCGCCCCGGTCGGGGTGTCCCGTCGCCAAGGCGGCGCCGGGACGAGATCCTCGTATTACTGGCCGCCCGCAACGAAGCAATGCGGCACGGTGAACATACCCTTCTCGGTGAGATGACCGGTGAGATGAGCGCGCGAAGCCAGCAGCTCTTCCACTGATGCGAGCTGGCCCGGCATGGCGCACTCGACCGCCGCTTCCGCCGCAGCTTCACTCACCTGCTTAAGCGCTTCTGCCGGGTTTGCTTGAAATGCGGCGCGGAACGCATCGTCGGTTGTCAGCAGATCCAGAAGTGCGGCAGCATCGGAAAGGGAAAGCGGTACTTTGTGATTCGCCATATGCAGAAGGTCCAGTTGTGTATGTCAGGAAGTAATGCGCAGCATCGGATGTCACGGTATCGGTATCCATAGCGGCCAGCTCTTGCCGGTCTTGAGAACGCTGCCGTCGGAAGGAGCTTCATTCAATATCCATGTGCATCCCGATTCGGTATCTTTGAAAATCGGCCAGACCTTCAGCCAGCAGGATACGCATGAACATCTCAAGGTATCGTCGGTGTTACGCCGTGGCCGTCCTCCCAGATGAGCAGCCGGTGTTCTCGCTCGACAACTTGCTGGCAGGTGGCACAGGCATCGGGTTCGAACGCCGCTTGCTGGTGCGCGCAGCCCATCTGGACGAACCTGTTGCCTTGGCGGTCCCCGCCTGCATGTTCCTCCTTCAGAGCAGTGCGGAACAGTGGCAGGCATTTCCCGAGGAGCCCGAGGAGCTTGCCTTGGTGCTGGGATTGCGGGACGTAGGTCTGCTGATCACCGAGCGGGGTGAGCCGGTCGCGGCGAGGCAGGCCGATCAGCGTGTGCGTGATGGGCATTGGTGGGCGCTTTCCGCGATCCATCACCGGCACTCCCGCTGGTCGGGCGTAGACAGCGCCGGCGAGATGGAGAAAAACCGGCTGGTCACCGCGCAGGAGCTGGTCCAGCAGTTGGGCAAGCCGCCTGCCGAGGCACCCGCCCGGGTGTCTGGTGCCATAGCACTCCCACGGCCAGCGCCGGACGCCGTCGCAGAACTGCTCGCAGGCCGCACTACCTGCCGCAACTACGCGCGTGATCGCCCGGTGCCACTGAGCATGCTGGCCGGCATGCTGCAGAACGTACTGATGGCGCAGGCCCAGGTGGAGACCGAGCCGGGCGTGCGATTCCTGAAGAAGAACGTGCCGTCGGCAGGAAGCCTCCACCCTTTGGAGGCCTACGTCATCGCTCGGGATGTGGAGGGACTCTCGCCGGGTATCTATCACTATCACGCCATCGCACACGAGCTGGGACGCCAAACCACCCAACCCGACGACCTGGACGCGCTATGCCTGCGCCTGCTGTCGGGGCAGTACTGGTTCGCCTCCGCGCATGTCATGGTGGTTCTGGTCTGCCGGTTTGGCCGCAACTTCTGGAAGTACCGCAATCATGTCAAGGCATACCGCGCCGTCACCCTGGATGTCGGGCATGTCTCGCAGGCGTTGTACACCGCCGCCACGGCGCAGGGGCTCGGTGCCTTTGTCACCGCCGCCATCAACGAATCCGAGATCGAGGGATTGCTTGGTTTCGATCCGATGGTTGACGGGGTGCTGGCCGTGTGCGGATTTGGTTGGCGCGCCGAGGCCATGACCACCGCCGAGTTGGATCCGGTGGGGCGTGTATGGGTGTCGACGGACCGGGCCTGACAGGAACAATCTACTGCGCTGCCAGGATGCTGGACGGCGAAGCAGATCTACGGCTCTTGAGGCGTGTAGCGCGATGCGCTCAGAACAGCAGAGGTGCTATTTGATGACTCTGTGGACCTGCCCAGCTTCAAACGGAAATACCACGGTCATCGCGGCCCTGTGGCTGGACGGATAGTTCACCAAGGCGTCTCGAGCCAGTTGCATTTCCGCCATGCTGGCGAGGTTGCTCATGCACAGCCAGTCGGGGCATGTATGCATCGGTATTCCAAGCCAGGCCTATCTATCGGCACGCCTGCGTTGGCTGTGGCACAAACCGGGCGCGGAAGACATCGTCCGCGCACGGGCGGTCCAGAAGTGTGATGGTCATGTGTGGAAGCACTCTCGGCGGTGCAGCAGACGTAGCGTTGGGCGCGGTCGGGGATTGATCCATCGACCGTGCACCGCTGGCTGGGTTGCACAACGCGAAGAATCAGACGCCTCAGCCGCACACTACTGGATGCTTGGCCCACCGGCAGTAACGCTTACTCCGCCTCGAAATCCACCAGCACCGCTCCATCCCCCACCTGATCGCCCGCCTTCACCCGGTACCCCTGCACCACGCCATCGGCCGGCGCCTGCAGGGTGTGCTCCATCTTCATCGCTTCCAGCACCAGCAGCGGCGCGCCGCGCTTGACCTTCGTGCCCGGAGCCACCGACGTGGCGACGATGCGGCCGGGCATCGGCGCGAGCAGGCTGCCGGCGTCGGCGACGCCCTGGTTCGCTTCGCTGACCGGATCGTGCAGGGTGAAGCGCTGCGCGCCTTCGCTGCCGAACAGATACAGCGCATCGCCATCACGCACCACGCGGGCGCGGTGCAGTGCATCACCGCTCTGCACGCGCAGGGCATCGCCCTCGAGGCCGCCGTGGGCGATCACGCGCGCATCGCCGACGGTCACCGACCACGCGCCGTCCTGCTGCTGCACCGTCACCGACTGTTGGGTGCCGCGGTGCTCCAGCGTCAACGTGCGCGGTGCACGTGCACCCAGTCGCCAGCCGTCCTGCTGCTGCCAGGGCGAATGCGGGTCACGCGCGTCGATGCGGGCCGCACCCTGGCTGCTGATCGCGGCAATGGCGGCCATCGCCCACAAGGCCGGATCGCTATTGTCCGCGTTGGGTGCCAGCGCAACCTGCTCGCGCTCGATCAGCGCGGTGTCCAGGTTGGCGGTGGCGAACGAATCGGTCATCACCAACCGGCGCAGGAACGCGGCATTGGTGGTCACGCCGACCACTTCGCACTCGGCCAGGGTCTGCTGCATGCGGCGCAGCGCGGCATCGCGGTCCACGTCCCAGACGATCAGCTTGGCGATCATCGGGTCGTAGAACGGGGTGATCGCATCGCCCTGCTCGACACCGGCGTCCACGCGGACATGCGCGCTGCCCGACGGCAGTCGCAGGTGGTGCAGGGTGCCGGTGGACGGCAGGAAGCCGCGGTCGGCGTCTTCGGCGTACAGGCGCGCTTCCAGCGCATGGCCGCGGATCTGCAGCTGCTCCTGCTGCAGCGGCAGCGGTTCACCGCTGGCCACACGCAGCTGCCATTCCACCAGGTCGGTGCCGGTGATGCACTCGGTGACCGGGTGCTCCACCTGCAGGCGGGTGTTCATTTCCATGAAGAAGAAATCGCCGTTCGGCGCGGCGATGAATTCCACCGTGCCGGCACCGACATAGTTGACCGCGCGCGCCGCATCGACGGCGGCCTTGCCCATCGCCGCGCGACGCTCGGGCGTCATGCCCGGGGCGGGGGCTTCTTCCAGCACCTTCTGGTGGCGGCGCTGCACCGAGCAGTCGCGCTCGAACAGGTAGACCACGTTGCCGTGGCTGTCGCCGAACACCTGGATCTCGATATGGCGCGGACGCTCGACGTATTTCTCCACCAGTACATGCGCATTGCCGAACGCCGACTGCGCCTCGCGCTGGCAGCTGGCCAGCGCGTCGATGAAGTCGGCACTGGCGTCGACGCGGCGCATGCCCTTGCCGCCGCCGCCGGCGCTGGCCTTGATCAGTACCGGGTAGCCGATCGCATCGGCCTGGGCACGCAGGAAGTCCGGAGCCTGGTCGTCGCCGTGGTAGCCGGGCGTGAGTGGCACGCCGGCCTTGTGCATCAGCGCCTTGGCCGCGCTCTTGTCACCCATCGCGCGGATCGCGTCGGCCGAGGGGCCGATGAACACGATGCCGGCCTCGGCACAGGCCTTGGCGAAGCCGGCGTTCTCGGACAGGAAGCCGTAGCCGGGGTGGATCGCCTGCGCGCCGGTGCGACGTGCGGCCTCCAGGATGGCGTCGCCGCGCAGGTAGCTCTCGCGTGCGGGCGCCGGGCCGATCGCGATGGCCTCGTCGGCCAGGCGCACGTGGCGCGCGTTGCGGTCGGCGTCGGAGTACACCGCCACGGTGGCGATGCCCAGGCGCTGGCAGGTTGCGATGACACGGCAGGCAATTTCGCCGCGGTTGGCGATCAGGATCTTGGTGAACATGGAGGTCTCGTGGCGCGGGCCAATGGCGGAGCAGGGGGCGGCACCTCGCGGTGCCGCGCGTGCCTTACATGCGGAACACACCGAACGCGGTCTTCTGCGCCGGCGCGTTGAGGCTGGCCGACAAGGCCAGGCCCAGCACGCGGCGCGTATCGGCCGGATCGATCACGCCGTCGTCCCACAACCGCGCGCTGGCGTAATACGGGTGGCCCTGCTGCTCGAACTGGTCGCGGATCGGGGATTTGAAGCCGTCCTCGTCCTCGGCCGACCACTGCCCGCCCTTGGCTTCGATGCCGTCGCGCTTGACCGTGGCCAGCACGCTGGCGGCCTGCTCGCCGCCCATCACGCCGATGCGCGCGTTCGGCCACATCCACAGGAAGTTGGGCGAGTAGGCGCGGCCGCACATGCCGTAGTTGCCGGCGCCGAACGAGCCGCCGATCACCACGGTGAACTTGGGCACCTTCGCGCAGGCCACCGCCATTACCAGCTTGGCGCCGTCCTTGGCGATGCCGCCGTGTTCGTACTTGCGGCCGACCATGAAGCCGGTGATGTTCTGCAGGAATACCAGCGGGATGCCGCGCTGGGTGCACAGTTCGATGAAGTGCGCGCCCTTCAGCGCGGACTCGGAGAACAGGATGCCGTTGTTGGCGATGATGCCCACCGGGTAGCCGTGCAGGTGCGCGAAGCCGGTGACCAGGGTGGCGCCGTAGCGCGGCTTGAATTCGTCGAATCGCGAATCGTCGACGATGCGCATGATCACTTCGCGCACGTCGTAGGGCTTGCGGGTGTCGGCGGGAATCACGCCATACAGCTCACTGGCCGGGTAGCGCGGTTCAACCGGGGCCTGCACGGCCAGGGCCGGCTCGGGCTTGCGCCAGTTGAGCTGGGCGATGATCGCGCGGACCCGGGCCAGCGCCTGCAGGTCGTTGTCGGCCATGTGGTCGGCAACGCCGGAGATGCGCGTGTGCACGTCTGCGCCGCCGAGTTCTTCGGCAGTGACCACTTCGCCGGTTGCCGCCTTCACCAGCGGCGGACCGCCGAGGAAGATGGTGCCCTGTTCGCGCACGATGACCGTTTCATCGCTCATCGCCGGCACGTAGGCGCCACCGGCGGTGCAGCTGCCCATCACGCAGGCAATCTGCGGAATGCCCTGCGCTGACAGGTTGGCCTGGTTGTAGAAGATCCGACCGAAATGATCGCGGTCGGGGAAGACCTCGTCCTGCAGCGGCAGGAACGCACCGCCCGAATCGACCAGATAGATGCACGGCAGGCGGTTCTGCTCGGCCACTTCCTGCGCGCGCAGATGCTTCTTGACCGTCATCGGGTAGTAGGTGCCGCCCTTGACCGTGGCATCGTTGGCCACGATCACGCATTCCACGCCCGACACCCGGCCGATGCCGGCCACCACGCCGGCACTGGGGATCGGATCGCCGTACATGCCGTGCGCGGCCAGCGGCGCGATTTCCAGGAAGGCACTGCCCGGATCAAGCAGGGCATCGATGCGATCGCGCACCAGCAGCTTCCCGCGCGCGGTGTGCTTGGCGCGGGCGGCCTCGCTGCCACCCAGCGCGGTGCGCGCCAGGGTGCTGCGCAGGTCATCGACCACCGCCTGCAACGCAGCGCGGTTGGCGTCGAAAAGTTCGCTGCCCGGTTGCAGCTGGGTGCTCAAGACGGTCATGGCGTGCCCTTACTTGGTGCGCTGGAACAGTTCGCGGCCGATCAGCATGCGGCGGATCTCCGAGGTGCCCGCGCCGATTTCATACAGCTTGGCATCGCGCCACAAACGCCCGGTCGGGTAGTCGTTGATGTAGCCGTTGCCGCCCAGTACCTGGATGGCCTGGCCGGTCAGCCAGGTGGCCTTCTCGGCCGAGTACAGGATCGCACCGGCGGCGTCCTGGCGGGTGGTGCGGCCCTGGTCGCAGGCGCGCGCCACCGCATACACATAGGCGCGGCAGGCGTTGAGGCCCACGTACATGTCGGCCAGCTTGGCCTGCATCAACTGGAAGGTGCCGATGGCCTGGCCGAACTGCTTGCGCTCGTGCACGTAGGGCATCACCACGTCCATGGCCGCGGCCATCAGCCCCAGCGGGCCACCGGACAGCACCACGCGCTCGAAATCCAGGCCGGACATCAGCACGTTGACGCCGCCGCCGACCGCGCCCAGCACGTTCTCTTCCGGCACTTCGCAGTCCTCGAACACCAGCTCGCAGGTGTTGGAGCCACGCATGCCCAGCTTGTCCAGCTTCTGCGCGGTGGAGAAGCCCTTCATGCCCTTCTCCACCAGGAACGCGGTGATGCCCTTGGCACCGGCCTCCAGGTCGGTCTTGGCGTAGACCACCAGCACGTCCGCATCGGGGCCGTTGGTGATCCACATCTTGTTGCCGTTGAGCACGTAGTGGTCGCCACGCTTGTCGGCGCGCAGCTTCATCGACACCACGTCCGAGCCGGCGCCGGGTTCGCTCATCGCCAGCGCACCGACCTTCTCGCCGCTGCACAGGCCGGGCAGGAAGCGCTGCTTCTGGTCTTCGGTGCCATTCTTGCGCAGCTGGTTCACGCACAGGTTGGAGTGCGCGCCGTAGGACAGGCCGATGCTGCCGGAGACGCGCGAAATTTCTTCCATCGCCACCACGTGGGCCAGGTAACCCATGCCGCTGCCGCCGTATTCTTCCTCCACGGTCAGCCCGAGCAGGCCCTGCTCGCCGAGCTTGCGCCACAGCGCATTGGGGAACAGGTTCTCTTCATCGGCCTGGGCCGCCAGCGGCGCGATTTCCACCGAGGCAAAATGGGCCACGCTCTGGCGCAGCAGGTCGATCTCTTCGCCGAGATCGAAATTCATGGTCGGGACGTGCATGGGGCGACTCCGCAACAGCTGGAAGGGACGCGCCGGTTGAGGTGGACGGCAAGGACCGTCCCGCGGGCGATTTGGCCCAGCGTAGCGGGGTTTGCAGAAGAAGTGAACACAAATTCAAAAATTGAACATAGAATCAACAAATGGCCTACAAACGCTCCGCACTGATGGAAGAACGCCTCGCCGGGGCCCGCGAACGGATCCTGCTGGCGACCCGTGCGCTGGTGGCCGCCGGCGGCTACCGCAACGCCCCGGTGACCGCCGTGGCGGCGGAGGCCGGGGTCTCCACCGGGTTGATTTACCGCCACTTCCCGTCCAAGGCCGAGCTGTTCGTGGAGGTGCTCACCGCCGCGGTCGAGCACGAACTGCGCATCTTTGAAGCCATTGCCGCCGAGCCATTGCCCGCCCCCGAGCGCCTGCGCCGGGCGATCACCGCCTTCGTCCGGCGGGCGCTGGCCGGCCCCGGCCTGGCCTACGCCTTCATCGCCGAGCCGGTCGATCCGGAGGTGGAAGCCGAGCGCATCCGCTGTCGCCGCTTGTTCGGTGAGGTGTTCCGGCGCATCGTCGCCGACGGCATCGAGGACGGCACCTTTCCGCCGCAGGACACCCACGTGGCGGCGGCCTGCATCGTCGGTGCGTTCACCGAAGCGCTGGTCGGTCCAACCGCGCCCAGCCGCGACGCGCACGGCGACGAACACGCGCTGGTGGAGTCGATCTGTGTTTTCTGCCTGCGGGCCGCGGGCGGCTGAGCCATGCCCATGCTGCATTGCGATAGAAAGTGGCAGCTTGCAGAGCCCCGCTGACGCTGGTCATACTCGACCGACAAGCCGTGGTCCAACGACTACCAGCCAGGGGTATAGAGAGTGCGGAATTACGACCTCGAGTTCCTGAAACGCTTTTCCATGGTCATCGCGCTGTTGATGGCCATCACGCTCGGCCTGATTCTGTTCGCTGCCTACCTGCACACCAGCATTCCCCCGGAAGTCTCCCCGTTGGCCGCCAAGCGCACTGAACAGCGCATTGCCCCGGCCGGCGCGGTCTATGCCGGCAGCACCGGCGCCGCCGCGCAGGCCTCGGCCAAGGCTGCGGCCCTGGCCAAGGCCGCCTCGCAGGTGGCCTACGGCGGTACCACCGACGGCAAGGTCATCTTCGACAACCTGTGCACCGCCTGCCATACCAATGGCGTGGGCAAGGCACCGACCCTGGACCACAGCCACTGGGATGCGCGCATCGCCCAGGGCAAGGACACGCTCTACAAGCACGCGGTGGAGGGCTACACCGGCCCGGACGGTGGCATCATGCCGCCCAAGGGCGGTAATCCGGCGCTGACCGAGGAGCAGATCCATGCCACGGTCGATTGGATGCTCGCCAACCTGAAATGACGGCTTTGCCGGATCAGGCCACCGACGCCGCCGAAGGGCGGCGTTTCACTTTATGTGGTTAGCCTTGTCGCACTTTCCTGGAGTCCTGCTTCCGATGCGCCGTACCCCCCTCGTGTTCGCCCTCGCGCTGGCGTTGTCCGGCGCGGTCCATGCCGCCCAGCCGCAGCCCGCCACCTCGCCGCAGGTGCGTCCGGCGCCGACCACGTCGGCCACGGTCACCCTGACCGCGCCGCCGACCGACTGGCGCACGCTGGATGGCCAGCAGGTGCGCATCGCCGCGCCGCTGACCCTGGCCGGCACCGATGGCCTGTCGCGCTTCGGTGAGCTGACCGTGGCCTTCGGTGGGCGTCTGTGGCAGCCGAGTGAAGTGGCCGCTCCCGGTACCGCGGGGCACGCGCAGGTGATGGCCGACAACCTGCATCGCCGGCTGGTGCTGGACGATGGCAGCGATGCCCGTGATCCTGGCCCGGCCGCCTACCTGCCGGCGGCCGCGAACCTGCGCACCGGCATGGTCCTGCGCAATATCGAAGGCATCGTCCGCATCGATCCCAAGGGCAACACCCGTCTGCAGGTGACCCGCCCGCTGAACCTGCCGGCGCTGGAACGCCCGGCGGTGCCGGTGGTGGCGGGCGCCCTGCACGTGGCGGCGTTCAACCTGGAGAATTTCTTCAACGGGGATGGTCAGGGCGGCGGTTACCCGACCCTGCGCGGCGCCCGTACCCTGGCCGAGCATCAGGCGCAGAAAGCCAAACTGGTGGCGACCATCAACGCCCTCGGTGCCGATGTCGCCGCGCTGATGGAACTGGAGAACGATGGTTACGGTCCGCAGTCGGCGATCGCCCAACTGGTCGATGCCCTCAACGCCGATCGAGGCGAGGGGGCCGACTGGCGTTTCATCGATGCCCGGCAGGGCCCGGGCGACAACCCGATCCGGGTCGGCATCCTCTATCGTGCTTCCCGCGTGACCCCGGTCGGGGCCCCCGCAGTGCTGGCGAAGGAGCCCTTCGGCGAGCGCAGCCGCGTGCCGCTGGCGCAGGCCTTCCGTGCGGGCAAGGGCGCGCCGTTCGTGGTCGTGGCCAATCACTTCAAATCCAAGGGCTGCTCCGACGCCACCGGCGCGGACGCTGACCAGAAGGACGGCCAGGCCTGCTGGAATGCCACCCGGGTCGCCTCGGCCACGCTGCTGGACCAGTGGCTGGCGACCGATCCCACCGGCGCGGGCACCCGCGATGCGGTGCTGCTGGGCGACTTCAACGCCTACGCGATGGAAGACCCGATCCGCACCCTGCACGCGGCCGGCTGGCGGGATGCGTTCGCCGTGGCCAAGGTTGAACGGCCTTACAGCTATGTCTACAACGGTATGACCGGCCGGTTGGACCACGCGCTGTTGAGCCCGGGCATGGCCAAGCGCCTGCGCGCCGCTGCGGAGTGGCACATCAACGCCGACGAGGCCGACGATGTCGGCTACCGCGACCGCAACGAAGCCGGCCCATGGCGCAGCTCGGACCATGATCCGCTGCTGCTGGGGTTTGATCGCTGATCCTGCATCGTCACTTCATCGCCAGTAGTGGCGTTCGATCCGGAAGGTGGCGCGGCACCCGTTGTCGACCCAAAGGTCGCTGTGGTCCTGGCCCCAGTCACGGCCGAACTCGCACGGCGAGCGCGAATCCCGGCTGATCAGGTGCACCGTGTCTTTTGCCGAAATCTGTACGTTGCAGCGTTGGAAGCGGTGGTCACTACTGTGGCAGCTCACCACCTCTGAATCCGGTCGGTCGCCCCCAACGGGATACGCGGGGGGATAGGTCGGGTAATGGGATGGTGGCGGGTAGGCCGGTGCGGTGAAATCAGGGAATCCCCCCAGGCTCGCACAGCCGCCCAAGGCCAGGCATGCCAGTGATGTCAGGAGTCGCGCAGAGGATGGTCGTGTCACAGGAGGCTTCCTGGCCAGTGGAGACCCGCGAGTCTATGTAGTGGGGTCCACGATCTGGCAGGTGCGAATGTGATCTCCGTCGGCGTATCAATCGAAACATCGCGTCGCGACTGCGCGGTTTGTTGCGTCAATGAGGCTGGTCGCTGCCTACCACGTGCCCCACGCGATCAACCCGATCGCGACCACGGCCAGCGCCAGGCCCACCCGGTTCCACACGCTGGTGCGCTCGCCGAAGCCGAGCATGCCCACCAGCGCACCCAGCACCACCACGCCGATGTTCATGCCGGCAAACACCACCGCCGGGCTGTCCGGCAGGTGCTGGTGGGCGCGCACGTAGAACAGGATGTTGCCGAAGTTGAGCAGGCCGAGCAGGGCGCCACCAACCCCGTTGCGCCATTGCAGGCGGGCGATCCCGCGCAGGTGGCGCCATAGCTGCAGGGCAAGCATCAGCACGAAGGCCAGGCAGAAGCTGGCCAGCAGCGCCGCCATCGAGGGCGTACCCGACAACGCCACCTTCTTGAGCAGGATGTCGACCAGGGCATAGCCCACCCACACTGCCAGCAGCCACGGCCAGGCCCGCCCGCCGGTGGGCTCGGCCGCACCGGCCCGCGGGCGCGCGCTGATACCCAGGATCGCCAACAGCCCCAATCCCAGCCCGGCCAGCTTCCAACCGTTGGCCGTCTCGCCGAACACCAGGAACGCGGCCAGCAGCGAAAGCAGCAGTGACAACCGCTGGGCCACATCGCTGCGCACGATCCCGGCGCGGGTCACCGCGCCGCCCATCATCAGGAAGATGGCCGGCAGCGCCACGGCCAGACAGAGCAGAGCGGCCCACGGCGCATGCGCGGTCTGCAGCGAGGCCAGCGAGGGTTGCAGCAGCACTGCGCTGAGCACGCTGGCGACCAGGTAATTCCAGGTCACCACCTGGGGCATGTCCAGCCGCCGGCGCGGCGCCAGCTTCAGCAGGACCGAGACCAGCACGCTGCAGAGAACGCTGAAAACCAGATAGTGCATGTACGGACCTGGCAGGGGCGGCGGTGAAGCACGCGGAGGGACGGTATTATGACGCCATGCACAATCCCCCATTTCCCCAAGAAAGCGGTGCGCTGACGCTGGACGGACCGGTCGGTCCGCTCGATGTCGTGGTCGATCTGCCCGAGGCCGATGTCGCCGTGCAGCCGGTGGTGGCGATCGTCTGCCACCCCCTGTCCACCGAGGGCGGCAGCATGCACAACAAGGTGGTGACCATGGCGGCGCGCGCGCTGCGCGACCTGGGCATCGCCACCGTGCGCTTCAACTTCCGCAGCGTCGGCGACTCGGCCGGCAGCTTCGACAATGGCGTGGGCGAGCAGGACGACCTCAAGGCCGTCGCCGCCTGGGTGCGTGCGCAGCGGCCGGGCCAGGCGCTATGGCTGGCCGGTTTCAGCTTCGGGGCATACGTCTCGTTGCGCGCGGCGGGCGACCTGCAGCCGACCACGCTGATCTCGATCGCGCCGCCGGCCGGGCGCTGGGACTTCGAGGGCATGCAGCCGCCGGCCCAGTGGCTGGTGGTCCAGGGCGAGGAAGACGAGATCGTCGATCCGCAGGCGGTCTATGACTGGCTGGACGGTATGGATGCACCGCACGAACTGGTGCGCATGCCCGATACCAGCCACTTCTTCCACCGCAAGATCGTCGACCTGCGCGGCGCGCTCATCCATGGCGTCAAGCAGTGGCTGCCCGACGCGGCCCCCGACGCGGCATGAGCGACACCGTGATGACCCCGTCGCAGCGCTACGCCGATGGCGTGGCCCGGGGCGAATGGCAAAACGACCCGGCCCAGCACGCCGCCCTGGCCGAGCTGGATCGCATCCATCTCGCGCTGGTCGACAGCGCCCAGGACGGCTGGCTGGACCGCCTCTCCGCATTCTGGAAGAAGCCCGAGCCGGTCAAGGGCCTGTATTTCTGGGGCGGGGTGGGACGCGGCAAGACTTTCCTGGTCGATCTGTTCTACGACGGGCTGCCGATCGAACAGAAGTACCGCACCCATTTCCATCGCTTCATGCGCGGCATCCACGAGCGCCTGCGCGAGCACCAGGGACAGAGCGATCCGCTGGCGAAGATCGCCCAGGAATGGCGCAGCAAGCTGCGCGTGCTGGTGCTGGACGAGTTCTTCGTCACCGACATCGGCGATGCAATGCTGCTGGCGCGCCTGCTCGAGCGCATGTTCGCCGAGGGCGTGACCCTGGTGACCACCTCCAATACCGCCGTGGAAAACCTGTACCTCAACGGCCTGCAGCGCGACAGCTTCCTGCCCGCCATCGGCCTGCTGCAGACCTACTGCGTGGAGCTGTACGCCGAAGGTACCGAGGACTACCGGATGCGGGCGCTGACCCGCTCGCCGGTGTACCAGGCCCCACGCGATGCCGGCAGCGATGCCTGGCTGGACACGCGCTGGGCCGAGCTCAGCGGTGGCCAGCCCGCCAAGCCGGGCAACATCGAGATCGAAAGCCGCAAGATCCCGGTACGCGGGCGCGGCAAGAGCATCGTCTGGTTCGACTTCAAGGCGCTGTGCGAAGGTCCGCGCGGGCCGTCGGACTACATCGAGATCGCGCACGAGTTCAACACCGTGCTGCTGGGCGACATTCCGCATTTCGACACACTCAACGAAGATGCCGCGCGTCGTTTCGTCAACCTGATCGACGAACTCTACGACCGCCACGTCAACCTGGTCTGCACCGCCACCGACTCCCCGGTCGCGCTGTACTCGGGCACGCGCCTGCAGGGCGCCTTCGAGCGCACCGCCTCGCGCCTGATCGAAATGCAGAGCGCCGAGTACCTGGGCACGCCGCACCGGGCGTGACCGGGCGGCGGTTTACGGTTTCGGCAGCGCCAGGGCATCGCCGCGCGGCTGCTCATGGGCGATGACCGGGGCGGCGTCCTCGTCGCGGTCCATCACCATCATCGCCAGGGCCTTGCCCTGGTAGCGCACTTCCAGCGACTGCTGCAGCGCATCCAGCGCCAGCACCTGGCTGCACAGCGACTGGGCCTGCGCCTCCAGCGCCTGGCCGCGGGCCTCCATCCGGCGGTCCAGGTCGGCCTCCATCTTCTCGGCGCGGGCTTCGATGCGGTCCGCGCCGCCGGTCAGCGTCGACCACATCACCCCGCGGGCCAGCGCGCCGGACATCGATTCGGCGGCCTGTTCGATGCGGGCCTCGAACTGTTCGCCGAACAGGTCCTGCTCCCAGATGCCACGGCCCAGCGTACGGCCCACGTAGTCGTGGGCATCCTTGCGCAAGGTTTCCACCTGGCGCGCCTTGCCGCGGCTGCCGGTCATGATCTCCACCGTGGCCCCCAATGCATCAAAGGCGATGTCCACCGACTCGCCGGCCACCCCGGCCACGGCCGGGACCAGCTGCCGGGTGCCCCACTCGAGCTGGCGCAGGCGCTGGGCATCGGCGGCACTGACCGGGATCGGCTGGCGGTCGATATTGAGCTCGCCGTCGTGGAAGAAGATCTCCGCCGGGACCCGGTCGCGGTTGCGCAGCCAGATCCCGCCACTGTCCACCAGCACGTTGTAGGGCGTGCCGACCCCGCACTGGCGCGAGGACAGCGCCGGCGGCGTGTTCTCTCCGGCCATCGCGGTGGCGGCCACGGCCAGGCTCAACAACAGACATCCGGTCACGGGCAGGCGCATGGGCATCGGGCAGGAAAGGGGCAGGGCGAGCGTGGCACCGGGCTGGACCGCCTGCGCGGGTCGGAAGTCACCCTGACCGCCGTCTGTTCGTTAGCGCCGCGTGATGCCGTCGTTCTGTTTTCGGCCTGCCTGTTTCTCACCGGACGTGGCTGTTCCGGCCTTGACTGCGCACTCGGTTTCGACAGGTCAAGACCATTCGTCGGCGCGTCCCAAATGCGAATCCTTGCGCCCCAAGGGATTGGCCAATTTCACTACATTTGGCGTTGACGACACCTGGTACCCCCACTATCTTGTGGCCGTCGGTACCGGCGACCACAAGTCGACGGGTAGTTCGCCTTCACGCCGATGGCCTGAAGACCTACTGACAACCGCACGTAAGTACAGCGTGCGGTGCCGGTCGCACCACTCCCGGGGGAGGGGACCTGTAACGCAAGGAAACCGCCACGCAGGCCCGCCTGCGCAGTCGCGGCCCTTGCGACGCCACAGGTCCACTCTGGGAGTCCGTGCACCGGTCCGGCGCCTGCCACGCAGGTGACGCTGTACGACCCCAAATCACGCCAAGAGGAAAACGCCGTGAGCACCGAAACCAGCGCAGCCACCGAGCAGGAAAGCGAGTTCCTTCTGACCTCGCCGCCCACGGCCAACGCCATGAGCGTCACCAAGCGCAACGGCACTACCGAACTGGTGGACCTGAACAAGATCGTGCGTGCGGTGCAGCGCTGCTGCGAGGGCCTGCATGCCGTGGACCCGATGCGCGTGGCCACCCGCACCATCTCCGGCCTGTACAACGGCGCCACCACCCAGGAGCTGGACGAGCTGTCCATCCGCACTGCCGCCCTGCTGATCGGTGAAGAGCCCGAGTACGGCCGCCTGGCTGCGCGCCTGCTGGCCAACTTCATCGCCAAGGAAGTGTCCGGCCAGGAAATCCACGCGTTCTCGCAGTCGGTCGGTCGTGGCCACGAAGTGGGCCTGATCAACGCGCGCCTGCTGGACTTCGTGCAGATCAACGCCCGCAAGCTCAACGACGCCATCGATCCGTCGCTGGACCTGCATTTCGATTACTTCGGCCTGCGTACCCTGTACGACCGCTACCTGCTGCGCCATCCGCATACCCGCAAGGTGATCGAGACCCCGCAGCAGTTCTTCCTGCGCATCGCCAGCGCGCTGAGTGAAGACGTGCCGGAAACCCTGGCGCTGTACAAGCGCATGGGCAACCTGGACTACCTGCCGTCCAGCCCGACCCTGTTCAACTCCGGCACCACGCATGAGCAGCTGTCCTCGTGCTTCCTGCTGGACTCGCCGCAGGATTCGCTGGAGTCGATCTACGCCAAGTACGGCGACATCGCCCAGCTGTCCAAGTTCAGCGGCGGCATCGGCGTCAGCTACAGCCGCGTGCGTTCGCGTGGCTCGCTGATCAAGTCGACCAACGGCCATTCCAACGGCATCGTGCCGTGGCTGAAGACCATGGACTCGTCCGTGGCCGCGGTGAACCAGGGCGGCAAGCGCAAGGGCGCGGCCTGTGTGTACCTGGAAACCTGGCATGCCGACATCGAGGACTTCCTCGAACTGCGTGACAACACCGGCGACGAATCGCGCCGTGCGCACAACCTGAACCTGGCCAACTGGATCCCCGACCTGTTCATGCAGCGGGTGGAGAGCGACCAGGAATGGTCGCTGTTCGATCCCAGCGTGGTGCCCGAGTTCACCGACCTGTTCGGCGAAGCCTTCGAGCAGGCCTACCTGCAGGCCGAAGCCCAGGGCAAGGCCCAGCGCACCATCTCCGCGCGCAAGCTGTACTCGCGGATGATGCGTACCCTGGCCGAGACCGGCAACGGCTGGATGACCTTCAAGGACAAGTGCAACCGCGCCAGCAACCAGACCCTGCGTCCGGGCAACGTCATCCACCTGTCCAACCTGTGCACCGAAATCCTGGAGATCACCTCGGCCGAAGAGACCGCGGTGTGCAACCTGGGCTCGATCAACCTGGGCAACCATTTCGATGCCCACGGCGAGTTCGATTTCGACAAGCTGGCCGACACCGTGCGCCTGGCCGTGCGCCAGCTCGACCGCGTCATCGACCTGAACTTCTACCCGATCGAAACCGCCCGCCGCGGCAACCTGCGCTGGCGTCCGGTCGGCCTGGGCTGCATGGGCCTGCAGGACGTGTTCTTCCGCAAGCGCCTGGCCTTCGACAGTGCCGAAGCCCGCGCGCTGTCGAAGAAGATCGCCGAAGCGATCTACTTCCACGCCCTGGAAACCTCGTGCGAACTGGCCCAGGAACGCGGCAAGCACCCGTCCTTCGCCGACACCCGTGCGGCCAGCGGCGAGCTGCAGTTCGACGCCTGGAACGTGGTGCCCGAAGACACCGCGCGCTGGGATGCCCTGCGTGAGCGCATCAAGGAACATGGCCTGCGCAACTCGCTGCTGATCGCCATCGCCCCGACCGCGACCATCGCCTCGATCGCCGGTTGCTATGAGTGCGTCGAGCCGCAGGTGTCCAACCTGTTCAAGCGCGAAACCCTGTCCGGCGACTTCCTGCAGGTCAACCGCTACCTGGTGACCGAGCTGAAGAAGCTGGGCCACTGGACACCGGAAATGCGCGATGCGATCAAGATGGCCGAAGGTTCCATCCAGGGCATCGCCCAGATCCCGGAAACCCTGCGCCACATCTACCGCACCGCCTGGGAACTGCCGATGCGGTCGCTGATCGACATGGCCGCCGACCGCGGCGCGTTCATCGACCAGTCCGCCTCGCTCAACCTGTTCATGGAAAGCCCGAACATCGGCGCGATGTCTTCCATGTACATGTACGCCTGGAAGCAGGGCATCAAGACCACCTACTACCTGCGCTCGCGCCCGGCCACCAAGATCGCCAAGACCACGATCAGCCAGGGCTCGCATGCCGCACCGGAGAAGGTGTTCACCCCGGACGAAGCCGTAGCCTGCTCGCTGGAAAACCCGGAAAGCTGCGAGGCGTGCCAATAAAAGGCGTGCCGGCCCACTGGGCCGGCAACCTTGGGTAGGTACCCACCGTTGGTGGGTACGAAAAAACGATCGACACCGCCGGGCCCAGCCCGGCTGCTTCACCGCTCCACCCCAAACACGCTGACACCGCCGGGCGTTGCCTCTGCCCGCGGTGCCGGAAGCCCGTCGCGCACACGCGCGGGTCTTTCGACGCTTCCCCGATCGGGACGCCGCCACTGAACCAAGGAAATCCCCATGGCAGACAAGCCAAACCAGATGTTGCTCGATCCAGGTTTTGAACTGACCCTGCGCCCGATGCGCTACCCACAGTTCTATGACATGTATCGCAATGCGATCAAGAACACCTGGACGGTCGAGGAAATCAATTTCCAGATCGACATCAGCGACCTGCACAGCAAGATGTCGCCGGGCGAGCGCCACCTGATCCACCGCCTGGTCGCGTTCTTCGCCACCGGCGATTCGATCGTGTCCAACAACCTGGTGCTGAACCTGTACCAGCACTTGAATGCGCCCGAAGCGCGCATGTACCTGTCGCGCCAGCTGTACGAAGAAGCGCTGCACGTGCAGTTCTACCTGACCCTGCTCGACAACTACCTGCCGGACCCGGACGAGCGCGTCAAGGCGTTCGCGGCGGTGGAGAACATCGACTCGATCAAGAAGAAGGCCGACTTCTGCTTCAAGTGGATCGACTCGATCCAGGACCTCAAGCGCATCGAAACCCGCGACGAGCGCCGCCAGTTCCTGCTCAACCAGATCTGCTTTGCCGCCTGCATCGAAGGCCTGTTCTTCTTTGCCGCCTTCGCTTACGTGTACTACTTCCGTTCGCGCGGCCTGCTCAACGGCCTGGCCTCGGGCACCAACTGGGTGTTCCGCGACGAGAGCGCGCACATGGAGTTCGCCTTCGAGTGCGTCGACGTGATCCGCGAGGAAGAGCCGGATCTGTTCGACGATGCGATGAAGCAGCAGGTGTATGACATGCTGGCCGAGGCGATCGAATGCGAAGTGCAGTTCGCCGAGGACGTGCTGTCCGGCGGCGTGGCCGGCATTTCCACCCGCGACATGCGCCAGTACCTGCAGCATTGCGCCGACAACCATTTCCACCGCCTGGGCATGGAGCGCAAGTACAACGTGCGCAACCCGCTGAGCTTCATGGAGCTGCAGGACGTGCAGGAGCTGACCAACTTCTTCGAACGCCGCTCCTCGGCCTACCAGGTGGGCGTGAAGGGCGAAGTCTCGTTCGACATGTCGTTCTGATTCCAGCGCCACACGCATCCACGAAAACCCCGGCCACGCGCCGGGGTTTTTCGTTTCCGAGCGGCGACGGTAGAGCCACCCCATGGGTGGCGGCCTCGTAATCCAGCACCGCGCGCAGCCACCCATGGGGTGGCTCTACCCGGACGCAGCCCCCGGTAGAGCCGAGCCACGCTCGGCTGCTCTTCTCCCCGTCCCCCAGATCCGTGCCCACCCAGCCAACCCGCTCTCGCATCCGCGCGCAGGCAAACCGTCCAGAGAAGGTTGGGCCCCCGTTGCAGGACCGTCATGCGCCATGGATGGCGCATGCGAGCCTACAGGACGTACTTGCGGCGTGTCCTGCAAYGGGGGCCCARCCTTCTCCACGCGATAGCAGACAAAACGCCAACAACGCGACACACCCACCCCACCCCCTGCCGTATCATCCGCGCCGACTCCCCCTCACACCGGCCATCCCCATGTCCTCCACCCCCGACCCCATCCCGCCCACTGAAATCAGCATGGCCGAGATCGTCTTCCCCAATCACACCAACCACCTCGGCACCCTGTTCGGTGGCCAGGCGCTGGCCTGGATGGACAAGGCCGCCTTCCTCGCCGCCGCCCGCTATTCGCGCCGCACCGTGGTCACCGCGCGGTCGGACCAGGTCGACTTCAAACTGCCCATCCGCATCGRCCAGATGGTCGAGACCATCGGCCGCATCGTCGAGGTCGGCCGCAGCTCGATGAAGGTGGAAGTGGAGCTGATCGCCGAAGACCTCCACACCGGCGAGCGCAAGCTCTGCACCCGCGGTCATTTCGTCATGATCGCCCTGGATGCCGACGGCCATCCCACCGCCGTGCCGCCGCTGCCCGACGCCATCCCCGGCCCGTAAGCGGATTGGGTTCGCCGCCGCGCGCCCCCACCTGATCAGCATGTCCAGCCCGCTCGCCGACTTCATCGACCGTGCCCAACGCCTGTTCGTCCTCACCGGCGCCGGCTGCAGCACCGATTCGGGCATCCCCGATTACCGCGATGCCGATGGCCAGTGGAAGCGCACCCCGCCGGTGACCTACCAGGCCTTCATGGGCGAGCTGGCCACCCGCCAGCGCTACTGGGCGCGCAGCCTGCTGGGCTGGCCGCGCTTCGGCCAGGCACACCCCAACGGCACCCATGCCGCCCTGGCCGCACTCGAAGCGCGCGGCCAGCTCGAGGTGCTGCTCACCCAGAACGTCGACCGCCTGCACCAGCGCGCCGGCAGCCAGGCGGTCATCGACCTGCACGGCAGGCTGGACCAGGTGCGCTGTATGGGCTGCGAGGCGCGCACCCCGCGCGATGCGTTCCAGCAACGCCTGCTCGACCACAACCCTGGCTGGGACCGGCTCGACGCCGCCCAGGCCCCCGACGGCGATGCCGATCTGGAGGGCGTGGATTTCAGCGCTTTCCAGGTCCCGGCCTGCCCGCAATGCGGCGGTCTCCTCAAGCCGGATGTGGTCTTTTTCGGCGAAAGCGTGCCCCGCGAGCGCGTCGCCGCCGTCCACGCCCACCTGGCCCAGGCCGATGCCGTGCTGGTGGTTGGCTCCTCGCTGATGGTCTATTCCGGCTTCCGTTTCGTCCAGGCGGCCGCCACGGCCGGCCTGCCGGTGGCCGCGCTCAACCTGGGCCGCACCCGCGCCGATGCGCTGCTCAGCCTCAAGATCGAGCAGCCCTGTGCCCCGGCCCTGGCCTTCCTGCTGCCGTCGGCGGCCAACGCCTGAGGGCCGACGGTGCCGCCCCACGTGTGCCACCGCGAAACTGTGATCCATCGACACGGTTGCCTCGCAGGCCCAGCAGGAGTGCAATAGCGTCCGGTTTTCCGCATTCGCCAGAGTCCCCCACTTGAGCCAGCTTTTCTCCCCCGTGTCCTTTGGCCCGCTGTCGCTGGCCAACCGCATCGTCATCGCGCCGATGTGCCAGTACTCCTCCACCGATGGTCTGGCCAACGACTGGCACCAGATCCACCTGGGCCAGCTGTCCCAGTCCGGCGCCGGCCTGCTGATCCTGGAGGCTACCGCCGTGCTGCCCGAAGGCCGCATCAGCTGGGCCGACCTGGGCCTGTGGAACGATGCAACCGAAGCCGCGCTCAAGCACGTGATCGACGCGGTGAAGCGCTGGTCGCCGATGCCCATCGGCGTGCAGCTGGCCCATGCCGGTCGCAAGGCGTCCTCGGCGCGACCGTGGGAAGGCGGCGGCGCGCTGCCGGCCTCCGACCCGCGCGCCTGGACCACCTACGCGCCCTCGGCCATTCCCTTCAGCCCCACCGATCCGGCCCCGCAGGCGCTGGACAGTGCCGGCATCGATGCGGTGGTGGAGGCGTTCGTGGTCGCCGCACAGCGCGCCGAACGCATCGGCTTGGACCTGATCGAACTGCATGCCGCGCACGGGTACCTGCTGCACCAGTTCCTGTCGCCGCTGAGCAACAAGCGCGAGGACGAATACGGCGGCTCGCTGCAGAACCGCATGCGCCTGCTGGTGCGCGTGTTCGATGCCGTGCGAGAGGCGGTGTCCGATCGCATCGCGGTGGGCGTGCGCATCTCGGCCAGCGATTGGGTCGCCGGCGGCTGGGATATCGAGCAGACCACCACGCTGGCGCATGTGCTGGACGGGCGCGGTTGCCAGTTCCTGCATGTCTCCAGCGGCGGCAATGATCCGCGCCAGCAGATTCCGTTGTCGCCGGGCTACCAGGTGCCGTTCGCTGAAGCGATCAAGGCGCAGAAGCTGCGCATGCCGGTGATCGCCGTCGGCCTGATCACCGATCCGGCCCAGGCCGAGTCGATTCTGCGCCACAGCCACGCCGACGCCATCGCGCTGGCCCGCGGCATCCTCTACGACCCGCGCTGGCCCTGGCATGCCGCCGCCGCACTCGGCGATTCGCTGGAACCGGCGCCGCAGTACCTGCGCTGTGAGCCGCGTGAAGCACGCGGCGTGTTCATCGCACCGCCGCGCTGATGCACCCGGCAGGCGGTGGCCAAGTGCCATCGCCTGCACACGCCGGCGTCAGCCGCCGTCGACCCGCCATTCGGCCGGCAGCCCGTCCACGATGTGCTGCATCAACGCACGCACCTTCGGGGTGAGATCGCGCCGATCGCTGACGCACAGGAACAGCCGCATCGGCTCGGGCAGCGCCTGCGCATCGCCGGCCTCGTTGCCTTCGAACAACGCCTGCAATTCACCCCGCGCCAGATACGGCGCGGCGACAAATGCCGCCAGCCGGGTGATGCCGCCGCCGGCCAGCGCCATCGCGGCCAACGCATCGATATCGTCGCTGACCAGGGCCGGGCTCACCTCCGCATCGAAACGCAGGCCATCGCGCACGAAGCCCCAGCGCAGGTGGCGGCCATCCTTGGGATGCCGGAACAACAGGCAGCGGTGCTCGCGCAGGGCTTCGGGCGTGCGCGGTACGCCGGTGCGCGCCAGGTAGGAAGGCGCCGCACAGAACACGAACGGCACCTGCGCGATCGGGCGCGCCACCAGGCCTTCCTCCAGCTGCGGCTCGATGCGGATGCTCACATCCACGTCTTCGCGCGCGTGGTCCACCGCCCGGTCGGCCAGCAGCAGCTCGATCGCCAGCCGCGGGTAGCGCGCCTTCAGCGACGGCAGCAGCGGGGCCAGCTTGTGGCGTCCGAAGGAGGTGCTGCAGGCGATGCGCAGGCGGCCTTCGGGGGTGGCGTCCAGGTCGGTCACCGCTGCCTGTGCGCGTTGCAGGTCGCGCTCGATGTAGCGCACCTGCGCCAGGTACAGCGCGCCGCGCTCGGTCAGCGCCAGCTGGCGGGTGGTGCGGTTGAACAGGCGCACGCCCAGATGCGCCTCGAGCCGCGCGATGTTCTGCCCGACCGCCGCGGCGCTGATGCCCAGGGTGCGGGCGGCCGCGGCCAGGCTGCCGGCATCGGCGGTACGGATGAAGCTGCGGATTGACTGGAGAATATTCATGCTGACCGCCATTCTCGCCTGTGATTGCAAAGTTTGTCTTTATAAAGAGCCAAGAGCGCCGCATCTACCGGCCGCCCGGACCGGCTCCTATGGTGGTGCTCCCTGCCACTCCGCGCGGCGGCCTCCCTCCCCGGTGAGTGCACGCCGGCCAGGAGTGGCTGCCTTTGCCGGAGATGGACCATGGACCCAGCGCTCGCCCCCCTCGATAGCGACCCCCAGGAAACCCAGGAATGGCGTGAAGCGCTGCAGGCGGTCACCGACGTGGCCGGGCGCCCGCGCGCGCACTACCTGATCGACCAGCTCAGCGACCTGGACGTGGCCCGCCATGGCGACCTGCATGCCCGGGCCTGGACGGCCTACGTCAACAGCATCCCGGTCGAGCGCCAGCCGGCCTATCCGGGCGACCTAGCGATCGAGCGTCGGCTCAACGCGATGATCCGCTGGAACGCGATGGTGATGGTGCTGCGCGCCGGCAAGCACTCCAACGTCGGCGGGCATATCGCCACCTACCAGTCGGCCGCGGTGTTGTACGACGTCGGCTTCGATCATTTCTTCCGCGGCCGCACCGATACCTTCGACGGCGACATGATCTACATCCAGGGCCACTCCGCCCCGGGCATCTACGGCCGCGCCTTCGTCGAGGGCCGCATCGATCCGGCGCGCATGGACAACTTCCGCCGCGAGTCCGATCGCGACGGCCTGTCCTCCTATCCGCACCCGCGGCTGATGCCCGAGTTCTGGCAGTTCCCCACCGTGTCGATGGGCCTGGGCCCGCTCACCGCGGCCTACCAGGCACGCTACATGCGCTACCTGGAATATCGCGGTCTGAAGGAGCACCAGGGCCGCAAGGTCTGGGCGTTCCTCGGCGATGGCGAAATGGACCAGCCCGAATCGCTGGCCGCCATCTCGGTGGCCGGGCGCGAGCGCCTGGACAACCTGGTGTTCGTGGTCAACTGCAACCTGCAGCGCCTGGACGGCCCGGTGCGCGGCAACGCCAAGGTCATCCAGGAACTGGAAGGCACCTTCCGCGCCGCCGGCTGGAACGTCATCAAGGTGATCTGGGGCGGCGGCTGGGACGCGCTGCTGGCCAGGGACAGCACCGGCCTGCTGCGCCAGCGCATGATGGAATGCGTGGACGGCGACTACCAGACCTTCAAGTCGCAGAGCGGCGCCTACGTGCGCGAGCATTTCTTCGGCAAGTATCCGGCGTTGCTCGACCTGGTCGCGGACATGAGCGATGACGACATCTGGGCGCTTGCCCGTGGCGGTCACGATCCGCAGAAGGTGTATGCCGCCTACGCCCAGGCCGTGGCCGGCAACGGCCGCCCGAGCGTGATCCTGGCCAAGACGGTCAAGGGCTTCGGCATGGGCGAGGCCGGCGAAGGGCAGAACATCAACCACCAGCTCAAGAAGATGAGCCTGGACGCAGTGCGCGCCTTCCGCGACCGCTTCGACCTGCCGGTCAGCGACGACCAGCTCGAAGACATGCCGTACCTGCGCCCGGTACCGGGCAGCGTGGAGGAACGCTACTTCGCCCAGCGCCGCCAGGCCCAGGGCGGCCAGTTGCCCGCGCGCCTGACCCACGTCGATCCGCTGCCGGTGCCGGCGCTGTCGGCCTTTGCCGCCCAGCTGCAGGGCAGCGGTGAGCGCGGCCAGTCCACCACCATGGGCTTCGTGCGCATCCTGGGCACCCTGCTCAAGGACCCGGCACTGGGCAAGCTGATCATCCCGATCGTGCCCGATGAATCGCGCACCTTCGGCATGGAAGGCCTGTTCCGCCAGATCGGCATCCACTCCTACCTGGGCCAGCTCTACACGCCGCAGGACGCCGGCCAGCTCAGCTATTACAAGGAAGCAAAGGACGGGCAGATCCTGCAGGAAGGCATCAACGAGTCCGGCGCGATCTGCTCCTGGATCGCCGCCGGCACCGCCTACAGCAACCATGGCCTGGCGACGATTCCGTTCTACATCTTCTACTCGATGTTCGGCCTGCAACGCGTGGGTGACCTGGCCTGGGCTGCCGCCGACGCACGCACCCGCGGGTTCCTGCTGGGTGCCACCTCCGGGCGCACCACGCTGATGGGCGAGGGCCTGCAGCACGACGACGGGCACAGCCACGTGCTGTCCTCGGTGATTCCCAGCTGCGTGTCGTTTGATCCCACCTACAACTTCGAGCTGGCGGTGATCATCCAGGACGGTCTGCGCCGCATGTACGTGGACCAGGAAGACATCTACTACTACATCACCGTGCTCAACGAGAACTACCCGCACCCGGCCATGCCCGACGGTGCCGAGGAAGGCATCCTCAAGGGCATGTACCTGCTGCATCCGGCCACCGCCGACAGCGATCCGGCGCTGCGCGTGCAGCTGATGGGCAGCGGCGCGATCCTGCGCGAGGTGGAAGCGGCCGCTGCGCTGCTGCAGCAGGATTTCGGCATTGCCAGCGACGTCTGGAGCGCCACCAGCCTGACCGAACTGCGCCGCGACGGCCTGGCCATCGAGCGCTGGAACCTGCTGCACCCGCTGCAGGAACCGCGCGTACCGTACGTGCAGCAGTGCCTGGCCGCGCACGCCGGTCCGCTGGTGGTGGCCACCGACTACATGAAGATCGTCGCCGACCAGATCCGCCCGTTCGTCGAAGGCCGCCGCTTCACCGCGCTGGGCACCGACGGCTTCGGCCGCTCGGACACGCGCGAGGCACTGCGTACGTTCTTCGAGGTGGACCGGCACTTCATCGTGCTGGCCGCGCTGAAGGCGCTGGCCGATGACGGGCGGATCGCGCGCGGGCAGCTGCAGGTGGCGATCGAGAAATACGGGATCGATGTGGAGAAGGTGGACCCGGCGGCGGTGTAGGCAGACCAATGCATTCACGCCATCGATAGCGCGACCCAAGTCTCTTCGGCACGACAGGGACACTGGCATGCTGGATGCCTGGTATCCAGCTGACAGCACGGAGGCAGTGATGAAGCGCGATCGACAGCCGGGCCCCGGCTTCGTCTTGTTCCTCGCGCTAGTGCTGTGCTGCGGGCTGCTGCCGTCGTGCGCCATCGCCCGCACCGAAGCCGGTCCCGGTAGCCTGCATGGCCGGTTGGTTGCGCTGGATGCCGATCCGGCACAGCCTGTGGCGGAGCGGGTGGCGGCCATGCGCGCCGTGTATGCGCACATCGCACCGGAGGTGATGCAGCCCGGCGACTGCGCGGCGTTGCCGGATGACCGGTTGCAGGATCTTTTCCAGTCCACCGCGCTGATCGCCTTCTACGCACGTGAACCAGCCACGTTACTGCGCCTGCAGTGCCTGTATGAGGCGCTGGTCGCGCGTGATCTCGCCGTGGATGACCACCACCGCAGCATGCGCGGCTCCCTTATCGCGTTGCAGCGCTTCGACCAGGCCAATGCACTCAACGCCCGCCTGCGGACGGCACCCA
Source organism: Stenotrophomonas sp. P5_A9 (assembly GCF_056400525.1). NCBI lineage: Bacteria > Pseudomonadati > Pseudomonadota > Gammaproteobacteria > Lysobacterales > Lysobacteraceae > Stenotrophomonas > Stenotrophomonas sp. P5_A9. Next base: position 114,467 of record NZ_JBFULC010000017.1, on the reverse strand, counting down.
CTGCGTTGCCGGTGATCCGTGGTCCTGCGCCGGCCGGCAGGCCACTGCTGCAGCTGGAGGGCATCGCCCACGTGCAGCGCGCAGCACTGGCCGAAGACGGTCTGCGCGTGGTCGCGGTGGTGCACCCACACTGTGGTTTCTCCCGCCGCGCGCTGCAGGCCATCATCACCCAGCCCGAATACGCGTGGCTGCGCGGTCACCTGCAACTTGTGGTGCCGATCGGGCAGGCATGGCCCGGCCAGGAGATGCTCGACTGGAACAGCACCCATCCGGACCTGCCCATGCAGCCGATGGTGCGCGATGCCTCATGGGAAGGGCTGGACACCGACCAGACACCTGTCTTCCATCTGCTCCGCGATGGCGAGGTCATCCACACCGTGGCCGGCTGGCCAACGGAAGGTGCCGATCTGCGCCGCATCCGCGCGGCACTGGACGCCGAGTCGCATTGAGTCCACGCGCTTGGTTGCATTTGAGAGCATCGTTCGCGTCGTGATGGTGCTCGCTTACACTCACACGATGCGCCCTGATTCCATCCTCACCCTGTCATGCCCGGACCGTACCGGGATCGTCTACCGTGTGTCCGGTCTGCTGTTCGACCTGGGCTGCAACATTCTCGATGCCCAGCAGTTTGGCGATGAGGAAAGCGGCCGCTTCTTCCTGCGTGTGCACTTCGATCGTGCCGCCACGCAGTCACTGGCCGATGTGGAAGCACGGATGGGGACGCTGGCGGCGGAGTTCCAGATGGACTGGCAACTGCACGATGCGCGCCGCCGTGCGCGGCTGCTGGTGCTGGTGAGCAAGCAGGGGCATTGCCTGAACGACCTGCTGTTCCGCGCACACAGCCGCCAGCTGCAGGTGGATATCGCTGCGGTGGCGTCCAACCATGACGACTTCGCCGCGCTGGCCGGCTCGTACGAAGTGCCGTTCCACCACCTGCCCGTCAACGCCGACAACCGCGCCGTGCAGGAGCAGCAGATCATCGATCTGGTTGAGCGCGAGCAGATCGACCTGGTGGTGCTGGCGCGCTACATGCAGATCCTGTCGCCGCGCCTGTGCCAGGCGCTGGCGGGCCGGGCGATCAACATCCACCACAGCTTCCTGCCCAGCTTCAAGGGCGCCCAGCCGTACCACCAGGCGCACGCGCGTGGGGTCAAGATCATCGGCGCCACCGCGCATTACGTCACCGAAGACCTGGATGAAGGCCCGATCATCGAACAGGACGTGGCGCGCGTGGACCACGCCATGACCCCGCGCGACCTGGTACGCCTGGGCAGCGACACCGAATCCGCTGGCCGGCTCTTCGCACGCTCCAAACGGTATCGGGAGCCGGCCAGCGGCCGGCACTACTCGCACGCTCCAAACGGTATCGGGAGCCGGCCAGCGGCCGGCACTACCGGAGGCACCGACCGTTGGTCGGTACGCCGTTGCGGCCGGCGCCCGGAGGTCGGCCGTCAAACAACCGCGATCTTCGCCTTCGCCAACGCCTCGCGCACCATGCCGTCGTTCGCCTCGGTCACCGGCCGGGTCAGGTCCCACAGGAACTTCACCCGGAACCCGGATTTCACTGCGTCCTGTGCACTCCACAGCACGCAGTAATCGCGCGCCAGCCCGCACACATGCACCTCGCGGATACCGCGCTCATGCAGCCAGCCTGCCAGCCCGGTGGCCGGGCGCGTGCCGTCGGGTCCATGGTTCTCGCGGAAGGCACTGTACGAGTCCACCTGCTGGCGCGTGCCCTTGCGCAGGATCAGGTCGGCCACGGTCCAGTCCACGCCCGCGTGCAACGCCGCGCCGGCGCTGCCCTGCACGCAGTGATCGGGCCACAGCGTCTGCGGCTGCGCATGCAGCAGGATCGCTTCGAACGGAAGATGTCCCGGATGCTGGCTGGCAAAGGACGCATGGTCGGCCGGGTGCCAGTCCTGGGTTGCCACCACGGTGCGGTAGCGGCGCTGGGCCAGCAAGGCGGCAATCGGTGCCACCAGCGTGTCGCCCTGCTCGCAGGCCAGCGCGCCGCCGGGCATGAAGTCTGGCTGCAGGTCGATCACCAGCAGGGCCACATCGGCGGGAGGGGCGGCGGTCATGGCAGATCCAACACAACGAAAGCGGGGCAACCAGCGTGGCGGCCCCGCGCGCGCGCGTCAATCGCCCTTGGGCGCGTCGTTGTCCTGCCCGTAATACAGCAGGCCGATTTTGATGCGCTCACGGCCGTTTTCGCGGCGGTGGCGGTTGGCATCGCGCAGCGAGTACACGCAGCCGCAGTACTCCTGCTGATAGAACTGTTCGCGCTTGCTGATCTCCACCATGCGCGCAGCGCCGCCTCCCTTGCGCCAGTTGTAGTCCCAGTACTGGATGCCCGGATAATGCGCGGCGGCGCGATGGCCGCAGTCATTGATCTGGTTCATGTCCTTCCAGCGCGAGATGCCCAGCGAACTGCTGATCACCGCAAAGCCATGTTCATGCGCATGCAGCGCAGTACGCACGAAACGCATGTCGAAGCACATCGTGCAGCGGATGCCGCGCTCGGGCGCATTCTCCATGCCGCGGGCGCGCGCGAACCAGTGGTCGGTGTCGTAGTCGGCGTCCACGAACGGCACGCCGTGCTTCTCGGCGAAGCGGATGTTCTCCTGCTTGCGCAGCTCGTATTCGCGCGCCGGATGGATGTTGGGGTTGTAGAAGAAGATCGTGTAGTCGATCCCGGAGGCGGTGATGGCCTCCATGACTTCGCCCGAGCATGGCGCGCAGCACGAATGCAGCAACAACCGGGTGTGACCATCGGGCAGGGACAGGGTGGGGCGGTCGAGCGGGGTAACGGTGGGCATGGTCATGCGGTTCTCGTCGACCGCACCGCCGGCAACGGCGGCGGTGCGGCCCTTGGGGTCATCTACAGGCGGTGGATCAGGCAGCGTTGGCGTCGGCGTGTTCCGCGCGCAGTTGGCGTGCGGCGGCCACCAGCGCTTCCAGCGCGGCACGGGTCTCCTTCCAGCCGCGGGTCTTCAGCCCGCAGTCCGGATTGACCCAGATCTGCTCGGGCCGCAGCACTTCGGCCGCCTTGCGCAGCAGCGCTACCATCTCTTCCTTGTCCGGCACGCGCGGGGAGTGGATGTCGTACACGCCCGGCCCGATCTCGTTGGGGTACTGGAAGCGCACGAACGCATCCAGCAACTCCATGCGCGAGCGCGAGGTCTCGATGGAGATCACGTCGGCATCCATCGCCGCCACCGAATGGATGATGTCGTTGAACTCGGAATAGCACATGTGGGTGTGGATCTGGGTGGCATCGCGCACCCCGCTGGCACTGATCCGGAACGCTTCCACCGCCCAGTCCAGGTACTCGCGCCATTGCGCGCGGCGCAACGGCAGGCCTTCGCGGATCGCCGGCTCGTCAATCTGGATCACGCCGATCCCAGCCGCTTCCAGGTCCAACACCTCATCGCGCAGCGCCAGCGCGATCTGCCGGCAGGTATCGGCGCGCGACTGGTCATCGCGCACGAACGACCACTGCAGCACCGTCACCGGCCCGGTCAGCATGCCTTTCATCGGGCGGTCGGTCAGCGACTGCGCGTACTGCGACCAGCGCACCGTCATCGGTTGCGGGCGAGTGACGTCGCCGAAGATCACCGGCGGCTTGACGCAGCGCGAGCCATAGCTCTGCACCCAGCCGTTCTTGGTGAACGCGAAACCATCGAGCTGCTCGCCGAAGTACTCCACCATGTCGTTGCGCTCGAACTCGCCGTGCACCAGCACGTCCAGCCCGATCTGCTCCTGGACGCGTACGCAGTGTTCGGTCTGGGTGGCCAGGAACGCATCGTAGTCGGTATCGGAGAGCTTGCCGGACTTGTTGCGGGCACGTGCCTCGCGCACGTCCAGGGTTTGCGGGAACGAGCCGATCGTGGTGGTCGGGAAGCGTGGCAGCTTCAGTGCGCCGGCCTGCGCAAGGTGCCGCTGCGGGTACGCGCTGTGGCGCTGCGCATCGGCGGCGGTCAGGCCGGCCAGGCGTGCAGCGACGACTGACTTGTGCACGCGCGGCGACTGCCGACGCGACTCGATGCGTGCGCGCGACGCGGCCAGCCCGGCCTCGGCGTGCGGTTTGGCGTCCAGCGCATCGGCCAGAAGACGCAGTTCCTGCAGCTTCTGCTTGGAGAACGCCAGCCAGCCGCGCAGCTCGTCATCCAGCTTGGTCTCCAGGTCGAGGTCGACCGGGCTGTGCAACAGCGAGCACGACGGTGCCAGCCACAGCCGGTCGCCCAGGTGGCCATGTGCGTAGCGGGCCAGTACCAGCGCGTTGTCCAGGTGGGTGCGCCAGATGTTGCGGCCGTTGACCAGGCCGGCCGAGAGCACGCGCTCGGCCGGCAGCACCTTGAGCACGGCGTCCAGTTGTTCCGGCGCGCGCACCAGGTCCACGTGCAGGCCGTCCACTGGCAGCGCGGCGGCCAGACCAAGGTTGTCCTCGAGCGCGCCGAAGTACGTGGCCAGCAGTACCTTCGGGCGTGGTACGCCGGACAGCACCGCATACGCGTGTTCGAACGCGGCGCGCGCGCTGTCGTCCAGGTCTTGCACCAACACCGGCTCGTCCAGCTGCACCCACTGCGCGCCCGCCGCTTTCAGCCCGGCCAGCACCTCGGCATACACCGGCAGCAGCGCATCCAGCAGGTCCAGCGCCGGGCTGCCGTCCACGGTCTTGGACAGCAGCAGGAAACTGACCGGTCCCAGCAGCACCGGTCGCGTCTCGATGCCCAGCGCCTTGGCCTCGCGATACTCGGCCAGCGGCTTGTCGCTGCGCAGCGCGAAGCCCTGGCCGGCCTGCAGCTCGGGCACCAGGTAGTGGTAGTTGGTATCGAACCACTTGGTCATTTCCAGGGCGTGCAGGTCATGGCCATCGCGCTGCACGCCGCGGGCCAGGGCGAAGTACCCGGCCAGCGGCTCGGCGTCGGCCAGCGCGCGGTAGCGGGCGGGGATCGCGTCGAACAGGAAGGCGGTGTCCAGCACCTGGTCGTAAAAGCTGAAATCGTTGCTCGGCGGCACATCCACGCCGGCCTCGCGCTGCAGTTGCCAGTGGCGCGCACGCAGCTCGCGAGCGGTGGCCTGCAGTGCATCGGCCGAGCGTTCGCCGGCCCAGTACTGTTCAAGCGCCCGCTTCAGTTCGCGCTTGGCGCCGATGCGGGGAAACCCCAGGTTGGTAACGGTGGTCATGGAACGTGTCCTCATTGCAGTAGCGGCATTGAGGAACGAAGGAACCGCGCGCCGACCACGCCATTGCTGCCGTGCCCGCCCCGCCAGCGACCTTCGCCCCCGCGGGCGAACCGGATGTCGTGGAGCGGACGCACGGGGGCAGCGCCACGCGGACGGCATGGCGGCAGGCCCCGGCAACCTCCCCGCGGACGTTCCAGGTCGAATCAGGGGACGGTCGTGTCCCCCGGCCGGGGCCGGTATTCGGGCTGATGGACACAGGCGCGCTGCGCCTACCTACTACCTGCCGCTTCCCAGGCGGTCAGGCCCAGTGCTGTTGGCAGGATTCGTTTCCATTCACCGCTGCGGGGCAGCTCCGGAATGGGCGCGCGAGGCGCCTTCACCGGATTCCCGTTTAAATCCATCCCTTCATCTGCATGAAGCGATGGATACCTTCGGCCCGCACAAGGTAGGCCGAAGGCGGGCGGTGGTCAAGGGGCGTCAGGACGGGAGTGATGCAGGGGGACGTCACGGACGATGCGATGTCGTCGGCAGCGAGCGCCGCTCAGGCCGCGTGGTGGTAAGGCTCGATGCGCGCCAGGACGTCGGCCAGTTCGTCCCTGGCCGTGGCCGCGTCGTGGGCCATCTGCAGGTTGAGCCAGAAGGCATCGCTGGTGCCGAAGAAGCGCGCCAGTCGCAATGCCGTGTCGGCGGTGATGCTGCGCCGGCCCGCGATGATCTCGCCGATGCGGGTCTGCTTCACATCGATGGACTTGGCCAGGCGGTAGGCCGTCATGCCGAACGGGGTGAGGAACTCCTCCTGCAGGATTTCACCCGGGTGCGGATAGGGAATCGAACGCATGTAGGCAGTCCTCAGTGGTAGTCGCAAAGCTCTACGTCGGCAGGGCCTGCATCGGTCCATGTGAAGCACAGTCGGTACTGGTCGTTGACCCGAATGCCGTGCTGACCCGCACGATTGGCACGCAGTGGCTCCAGTCGATTGGCTGGTGGAATGCGCAGGTCATCAAGCCGAACGGCGGCATCCAGCATGGCGAGCTTCCGCAGTGCAACGCGTTGGATATCCTGGAATTTCCGGATGCGCCTACCGATGAACACGCTCTTGGTAGTGATGCACCGGAAAGAGACGATGGGCATGACGAATTTCCGTGATTTTCATGATATCGCTCGGCAGTAGTATCGTCAATCGAGACTATTTGGATCCATTCCTTCGCACGCCGGTTTATCAGACAGGCCTCGCTCTTGATGCTCTCGGAGATTTGCGTACGCGAATGCGCATGCGGTCACGTCAGCGCGGCGCGAGTCATCGATTTCAGGTATCGATCCTGCGGGTTCGTCGGGCTCGGGGTTTCCGCGCAGGCGCCGCCCTGCTGAAGCCGTCTGTTTTCGTCACCACCGCATCGTTTTTGCAAACCCAGGGAACCTGCTTACGCGCCAGGTCCCACTGCATCCGCCGCGCCGCTGGCTGCGTATCTGCCCACGACCCCCACGTGGAGCCACGCATGCGCCGTCCCCCGATGCCCTCGTTGCTGTTGCTGCTGCTGTGCCCGGTGCTGCCCGCCGCCGCGCAGCAGGTGCAACGCCAGGAAGGCCGCGCCTACGCGCCGGCCGATGGCCGCCTGCTGTATCGCGAGACCCACTGGTTGCAGGGGCCGCCGTCTGCACGCGCGCGGCTGGTGCTGTACCGCTGCGCCGACGGGCGCGCCTTCGCGCGCAAGTGGATGACCCCGCAAGGCAACGCGCAGACCCCGGACTTCGCCTTCGAGGATGCCCGCAACGGCTACCAGGAGGGTCTGCAAGGCAGTGCCGCCGGGCGCACCGTGTACGTGCGGGAAGGTGCAAGCGCCGAGCGGGTCAGCCGTGCCATCGCGATTCCGTCCGATGCGGTGGTCGATGCCGGTTTCGACGCGGCCGTGCTCGGCCACTGGGAGGCCCTGCAGGCCGGGCGCCCGGTGGCCTTCCAGTTCCTGCTGCCCAGTCGCCAGCGGCTGGTCCCGCTGAAGCTGCAGCGCAGTGCGGCGGTGAGCTGGCAGGGTCAACCGGCCGAACAGCTGCAGATGCGCCTGGATGCCTGGTTCGGCTTTGCGGTGCCGGCGGTGAACCTGGTGTATGCCCGCAACAGTCCGCGCCTGCTGCAGTTCAGCGGCACCGGCAACGTGCGTGATGAGCGCGGCCGCTACCCGCAGGTGCGGGTGGAGTTCCCCGAGGCGCCGGTCGCTGCGACCGCCGCAGAACTGGGCGCGGCACGCCAACAGCCGCTGGTGCGCACATGCAGCGGTTGAACGCCCCCTTGCAGAGCGCGTCCGCAGCGACGACGATGCACTCTGTCCCCCTGCCGACATTGAGCCTGCGATGCCTGAGCTGGACACTGCCGAATCCGGCGCCGCGCGGCGCCTTGATGACCTGCTCGGCCGGGTCGCCGCTGGCGATCGCCAGGCATTCGAGTCGGTCTACCAGTTGGCGTCGGGGCGCCTGTTCGCGATCTGCCTGCACGTGCTGCGCGACCGCAGCGATGCCGAAGAGGTGCTGCAGGACGTATTTACCCGTGTCTGGCACAAGGCTGCGCAGTTTGATCGTGCCAAGGCGGGGGCCATGACCTGGTTGTCGATGATGGCGCGCAACCGCGCGATCGACCGCCTGCGCGCGGCGCCCCCACGTCCGCTGGATGATCTGTCGGTGGCCGATGAAATTCCCGATTTCGCCCCGCAACCGGCGCAGGTGGCCGAACAGGCCTCCGATCGACAGCGCTTGGACGGCTGCCTGGACACGCTGGAACCGCGTCGGCGCTCGCTGATCCGGTTGGCGTTCCTGGAGGGCGCCAGCTATGAGGAACTGGCGCGCCGGATCGGCTCGCCGCTGGGCTCGGTGAAGAGCTGGATCCGCCGCGGCCTGGGCCAACTGCGGGTGTGCCTGGAACAATGAACCTCCGCGACGGCCACGATCTGCCTGACGACGGCCAGCCGCCCAGTGCCGACATCCTGGCCGGCGAGTACGTGCTCGGCGTGCTCGACGCGGACCAGCGGGCGGACGTGGAACGTCGCATCGCCAGCGACCCCGGATTTGCCCGGCTGGTGACGCAGTGGGAACACCGCCTGGCCCCGATGCTGGACGCGATGGGCAGTGAAGTGGTCCCGGCGCATCTGTGGCCGCGCATCCGCACCTCGCTGGGCTGGTCGTCGGTATCGACGAATGCACCACGTGCGTGGCAGCGCACCGGATTCTGGCAGGGCATGACCGCGTTGGCGGCCGTGGTGGCGCTGGTGGCGGTATTCAGCCGTCGCGACCTGGAGCCGGTGACGCCGGTGACCACGCCGGTGGCGGTCACACCGACCGCGCCGCCGACACCCGCCGAACCGCAGCAGGCGACCCGACCGGTCACCCCGTTGCTGCATGACGATGGCAGCCCCGGCTGGCTCGCGTCGGTGGACAAGGCCCAGGGCAAGGTGCTGATGGTGCCGGTGCCGACGGCCGCCGATGCGGCCGGACGCGCGCCCGAGCTGTGGCTGATTCCCGCCGGCGGCACGCCACGCTCGCTGGGCCTGGTGTCCATCAACCGCGCCCACACCGTGACGGTGCCCGATGCACTGCGTGATGCGCTGGTGAACGGATCTGTGCTCGCGGTCACGTTGGAGCCGGCCGGCGGTGCGCCGCAGGGTGTCCCGACCGGGCCGATTGTTGCCAAAGGCGACATCGCCACGCTGTAAAACGCGATTTATTTCCGGATTCGTGCATCCGGATGGCCCTGATTCCCGTATCTCCTGACAAGAACGCCAGGAGATGCGCGAAATGTCGGCCGGACCCGCCACTGCTGCAGCACGCAAGCCCCGACGTGGCCCTTGGGCCACCGTGCGGCGCTGGTTCGATACCAGTGCCGACACGCCGGTGGCAGCCGAGGCGGCCACGCGCGTGGACTGGCTGCGCGCGATCCCGTTCGCGGCAATGCACCTGGCCTGCTTCGCCGTCATCTGGGTGGGCGTGTCGTGGGTAGCGGTCGCTGTGGCGGTGGCGCTGTACGCCGTGCGCATGTTCGCGATCACCGCCTTCTACCATCGCTACTTCTCGCACCGCACCTTCCGCACCTCGCGCGTGGTGCAGTTCGTGTTCGCGCTGATCGGTGCCGCCAGCGTGCAGCGGGGGCCGCTGTGGTGGGCCGCGCACCATCGCAACCACCATCGCCACACCGATACCGCCGCCGATCCGCATTCGCCCTCGGTGCATGGCTTCTGGTGGAGCCACATGGGCTGGTTCCTCACCACTGAAGGGTTCCGCACCGACTGGGACCGCATCCCGGACCTGGCCAAGTATCCCGAACTGCGCTGGCTGGACCGCTTCGACACCCTGGTGCCGGTCGCGTTGGCGGCCGCGTTGTTCGGCCTGGGCACGCTGCTGGAACACATCGCGCCCTCGTGGGGCACCAGTGGCGGACAGATGCTGGTGTGGGGCTTCTTCATTTCCACCATCGTGCTGTTCCACGCCACGGTGACGATCAACTCACTGGCGCACCGGTTCGGCCGGCAGCGCTTTGCCACCGGCGACGACAGCCGCAACAACCTGTGGCTGGCGCTGCTGACCTTCGGCGAAGGCTGGCACAACAACCACCATTTCTTCCCGGGCACCGCACGCCAGGGTTTCTACTGGTGGGAAGTGGACGTCACCTGGTACGGCCTGCGGCTGATGGCCGCGCTTGGCCTGGTGCGCGATCTCAAGCCGGTTCCGGCCTGGGTGCTGACCAAGGCGGAGCACTGACATGCGCATCGCAGTCATCGGATCGGGCATCGCCGGCCTTGCCAGTGCCTGGTGGCTGGGCCAGCAGCACGAAGTGACGCTGTTCGAGGCCAACGACTATCTCGGCGGCCACACGCACACCCATCAGGTACACGTGGACGGCCGCACGCAGGCGGTGGACACCGGTTTCATCGTGTTCAACCCGCTGCACTACCCGCTGTTGAGCGCGTTGTTCGATGAGCTCAACGTCGCCTCGCAGCCGACCACGATGAGTTTTTCGGTGCATAGCGAGCGCAGTGGGCTGGAATACAACGCCACCTCGCTGGACGGACTGTTCTGCCAACGCCGCAACCTGGTCTCGCCGCGCTTCTGGGGCATGCTGGCCGACCTGCGCCGCTTCTATCGCGAGGCGCCCGCGCTGCTGCTCGGTGACGACGAGGGCCCGTCGCTCGGCGACTACCTGAGCGCCGGCAAGTACGGCCGTGCGTTCATCGATGAGCACCTGCTGCCGATGGCCTCTGCGCTGTGGTCCTCGCCGACCGCCAGCCTCACCGCGTTCCCCGCGCGCTACCTGGTGCAGTTCATGGCCAACCACCAGATGCTGCAGGTCAGCGGCCGGGCGCCGTGGCGGGTGGTGCAGGGCGGGTCGTCGCGCTACATCGAGGCGATGCGCCGGCGCTGGCAGGTCCGCGAGCGGCTGGATTGCCGGGTGTTCGGGGTGGAGCGTCACGAACATGGCGTGCGCGTGCACAGTGCGGCCGGGCTGGAGGGGTTCGACCAGATGGTGCTGGCCTGCCACAGCGACCAGGCGCTGGCGCTGCTCTCCGATGCGGACGCGGCCGAACGCAGCGTGCTCGGCGCGATCCGCTACCAGCCCAACGAGGTCGTCCTGCATACCGATGCAAGCCTGCTGCCCCGCAACCGCAAGGCGTGGGCGGCGTGGAACGCGCATGTGCCGGCCAGCCCGCTGGCGCCGTGCACGGTCAGTTACCTGATGAACCAGCTGCAGGGCATCGATACGCCCACGCCGCTGGTGGTCACCTTGAACCGCACCGCGGCGATCGACCCGAGCAAGGTGCTGCGCCAGCTGCAGTACGCCCATCCGGTGCACGACCATGCCATGGTGCGTGCGCAGCAGCGCTGGGCCGAGATCCAGGGACGGCGCCGCACCTGGTTTGCCGGCGCGTACTGGGGCTGGGGCTTCCACGAAGACGGCATCCGCAGTGCGCGGCGCGTGGTCGATGCGCTGCAGACGCTCGATGCCGAGTCGTATTGGCCGCTGTCGCAGGCCCTGCCGGCATGACCGCCAGTGCGCTGTATCGCGGTCGGATGCGCCATCGCCGGCACGCGCCGCACGCGCACGCCTTCGGCTATCCGGTGGCGCAGCTGCTGCTCGACCTGGATGAGCTGGACACCGTGTTCCAACGGCGCTGGCTGTGGTCGGTGGGTCGCCGCAACGTGGCCGAGTTCCGCCGCAGCGACTATCTCGGCGATCCCGATCAGCCACTGGCCGATGCAGTCCGTGCGCGCATCACCGAGGCATTGGGCCGCGCGCCATCGGGGCCGATCCGCCTGCTCACCCACCTGCGCTACGCCGGCCATGTGTTCAACCCGGTCAGCTTCTACTACTGCTACGCCGCCGACGGCATCACGCTGGAGTGCATCGTTGCCGAAATCACCAACACGCCGTGGAAAGAGCGGCACGCCTACGTGCTGCCGGTGACCAGTGCCGATGCCCAGGGCCGCGCGCTGGCCTGGGAATTCGACAAGCAGTTCCACGTGTCCCCGTTCATGCAGATGGACTGCCGCTACCGCTGGCGCTTTACCGCCCCGGGCGATGACCTGCACGTGCACATGCAGGTCTGGCGCGAGGGGACGCGCCAGTTCGACGCCGACCTGGTGCTGCAGCGGCGTCCCCTTACCGGTGCCGGCCTGGCCGGCGTGCTGCTGCGCTATCCGCTGATGACCCTGCAGGTGGTGGCGGCCATCCATTGGCAGGCCCTGCGGCTGTGGCTCAAGCGCAACCCCGTCCACGACCACCCTTCGCTTGCTGGAAAACGCCCATGAACGACATGACCCGGCCTGCCGCGCTGCCGATGCCCAGCGCGCTGGAGCGCTTCCTGCGCACGCGCCTGCTGGCCCAGCTCGCCCCGCTGCACGATGGCTGCCTGCAGCTGCGCGATGCGGCCGGCGACGTGCTGCTGGGCGATCCCGCCGCGCCGTTGCGCGTCACCGTGTGGGTGGACGATCCGGCGTTCTACCGCGCGGTGGCCGCGCAGGGCAGCGTCGGTGCCGGCGAGGCCTACATCCGTGGCGACTGGCGGTGCAGCGACCTGGTCGCGCTGGTGCAGTTGCTGGTGCGCAACCGCGACCTGCTCGATGGCATGGAGCGTGGCGTGGCGCGCGTGGGCGGCTGGCTGCTCAAAGGCTGGAACCGGCTGCGCCGCAACACCCGCGAAGGCAGCCGCCGCAACATCGCCGCGCACTACGACCTGGGCAATCCGTTCTTCTCGCTGTTCCTGTCCAGCGACCTGATGTACTCCTCGGCCCTGTATGCCGCGCCCAGCGACCCGCTGGAGGTCGCCTCGCGACGCAAGCTGGCGCGCATCTGCGAGCAGCTGCAGCTCACCGCCGAGGACCACGTGGTCGAGATCGGTACCGGCTGGGGCGGCTTCGCGCTGTACGCCGCCGCCGAGATCGGCTGCCACGTCACCACCACCACCATCTCGGTGGAGCAGTACACGTTGGCCAAAAAGCGCGTCGAAGCGGCCGGCCTGCAGGACAAGGTGACGCTGCTGCTCAAGGACTACCGCGACCTGGAAGGCCAATACGACAAGCTGGTCTCCATCGAGATGATCGAGGCGATCGGCGCGCAGTACCTGGACACCTACTTCGGCACGCTCACCCGCCTGCTCAAGCCGGACGGGCTGGCCCTGCTGCAGGCCATCACCATCGAAGACCAGCGCTACGAACAGGCGCGGCGCAGCGTGGACTACATCAAGCGCTTCGTGTTCCCCGGCAGCTTCATTCCCTCGATCAACGCGATCATCGCCGCCAAGACCCGCAGCAGCGATCTGCAGTTGATCGGCCAGCACGACTTTGGCCAGTCCTACGCGCTGACCCTGCGCGACTGGCGGCAGCGCTTTCTGGCGCAGCTGCCGGCGGTGCGGGCGCAGGGCTTCGATGAGCGTTTCATCCGGATGTGGGAGTTCTACCTGGCCTACTGCGAAGGCGGCTTCCTGGAACGTTCGATCGGCGTCTCGCACCTGCTGATGGCGCGCCCGGGCCATCGCCCGCCGCTGGCCGGAACGGCCGCCTGAGATGCTGCGCTTCTGGGCCAACGTGATCGGCAACCAGCTGGTGTGGCTGTGTGCGGTGATCGGCGCGGGGCACGGCCTGCGCTGGCCGGCGCTGCTGGCGGCGGCGGTGTACGTGGGCAGCCAGCTGGCGCTGTCGCCGCAGCCCGGTGTCGAGATCCGGCTGCTCGGCGTGGCCCTGCTGTGCGGGCTGCTGGTGGATGGCGTGGCTGCCGGCTCGGGCTGGGTGCGGTACGCCGCCGGCAACGATCCGGCCTGGCTGGCGCCGGTGTGGATCCTGGCACTGTGGGCCGCGTTCGCGATGACCCTGACGGTGTCCTTTGCCGTGCTGCAGCGGCACCTGCGCATCGCCGCCCTGGTCGGTCTGCTGCTGGCACCGCTGGCGTACCTGTCCGCCGCCCGTGGCTGGGCATCGGTGAGCTTCAGTGAACCGCACTGGCGCGGCGTGGTCCTGCTCGGCATCGGCTGGTCGATGGCGTTGCCCTTGTTGGCGGCCTGCGCGCGCCACTGGCAGCGCACGCCCTCGCGCCCCCTTACTGATGGATCGGGAGAACACGCATGAAGCTGTTGTGGTGGGTGTGGCTGTATGCCGCGGTGATCATGAGCTGGGGGTGGTGGTGGCAGCGTCGCCACCAGAACATCGGCGTGGTCGATGTGCTCTGGGCCAAAGGCGTGGGCGCCTCGGCGCTGCTGCTGGCCCTGCTTGGCGACGGTGCCGCCGCGCCGCGCATCACCCTGGCGGTGCTGGGCGGGCTGTGGGGATCGCGGCTGGCCCTGCATCTGTGGCACCGCGTACGCAGCGAACCCGAGGATGGGCGCTACCAGCACCTGCGCAAGCACTGGAATGGCCACCAAGGCAAGATTTTCGGCTTCTTCCAGTTCCAGGCGCTGTTGATCGTGCTGTTCGCGCTGCCGTTCGTGGCGGTCACCCACAACCCGCAGCGCGATGGGATCGGCTGGATCATCGGCGCGGTGGCGGTCTGGCTGCTCAGTGTCGGTGGCGAAGCCATCGCCGACCGCCAGCTGGCGCGCTTCCGTGCCAATCCGGCCAACAAGGGCAAGACCTGCCGCGACGGCCTGTGGCGCTACTCGCGCCATCCCAACTACTTCTTCGAATGGCTGCACTGGTTCACCTACGTGCTGCTGGCGGTGCAGTCGCCGCTGTGGTGGCTGGCGTGGTCCGGCCCGCTGGTGATGTACGTGTTCCTGCGCTGGGTGAGCGGCATTCCGTTCACCGAGGCGCAGGCGCTGCGGACGCGCGGTGAGGACTACCGCGAGTACCAGCGCACCACGCCGATGCTGTTCCCCTGGTTTCCCTCCCGCACATCGCACCCCCGCAAGGAGCCGTCCCCGTGAATGCCGCCAGTGACTACCTGCCCGCGCCCGACCACGCCGCAGGCCTGACCGGCCTGGCCGAGCGCGGCCTGCTGCCAGACGCGCTGCTGCGCCTGGGTATCCGCCGCCAATGCGAGCAGCGCCTGCGCGAGGAACTGGCCGGTGGCCAGGAGGCACAGTCGCAGCGTTTCGCCGAGCGCATCGCCGGGCTCTCGCACAGCGCGGTGGCGCTGCACGTGGATGCCGCCAACCGCCAGCACTACGAAGTGCCGGCGCGCTTCTTCGAGCTGTGCCTGGGCAAGCGCTTCAAGTACAGCAGCTGTTACTACCCCACCGGCACCGAGACCCTGGACGAAGCGGAAGAGGCGATGCTGGCGCTGTACGGGCAACGCGCGCAGCTTGCCGATGGCCAGGACATCCTGGAGTTGGGCTGCGGCTGGGGCTCGCTGACGCTGTGGATGGCCGAGCACTATCCGAATGCGCGCATCACCGCCGTGTCCAACTCCAACAGCCAGCGCGAGCACATCCAGGCGCAGTGCCGCCTGCGCGGCCTGGTCAACGTCACCGTGCTCACCCGCGACGTCAACCACCTCACGCTGGGCGCAGGGACGTTCGACCGCTGCGTCTCCATCGAAATGTTCGAGCACATGCGCAACTACCAGCAGCTGCTGCAGCGCATCCACGGCTGGCTGCGTCCGGAGGGCAAGCTGTTCGTGCACATCTTCGTGCATCGCACGCTGATGTACCCCTTCGAGACCGACGGCGAAGACAACTGGATGGGCCGCCATTTCTTCACCGGTGGCCTGATGCCGGCCGCCGATACCCTGCTGTGCTTCCAGCAGCACCTGCACCTTCAGCAGCGCTGGCTGCTCGACGGTACCCATTACGAACGCACCGCCAACCATTGGCTGGCCAACCAGGATCGCGAGCGCGATGCCGTGCTGGAGGTCATGCGCCAATGCTACGGCGCGCCGTCGGCAGCGCTGTGGGCGCAGCGCTGGCGCATGTTCTGGATGGCCTGTGCCGAACTGTTCGGTTACCAGAATGGCCAGCAGTGGCAAGTGGCCCATTACCTGTTCGCCCGCCCGTGAACATCCCACGTCCCCCGAGGAAATCGCCATGTCGATCCGTGCCGTCGTTCCGCTGCTGCTGGCCAGCCTGATGCTAGGCTGCGGCGGCAACACCCGTCCCATCCCACCGGTGGCCGAAGTGGACGTACCGCGCTTCATGGGCGACTGGTACGTCATCGCGCATATCCCCAGCCGACCCGAGCGCAACGCCTTCGATGCGGTCGAGTCGTATGCACTGCGCCCGGACGGTCGCATCCAGACTACCTTCCGCTACCGCAAGGGCAGCTTCGATGCACCGGTCAAGACCATGCATCCGGTTGGCACGGTGAAGCCGGGCACGAACGGGGCCGAGTGGGGCATGCAGTTCATCTGGCCGATCAAGGCCGAGTACGTGATCGTCTACCTGGACGCGGACTACCAGCAGACCATCGTCGGACGCAGCAAGCGCGATTACGTGTGGCTGATGTCGCGCACGCCGAAGATGTCCGACGCCGACTACAACAAGGCCACCGCCCGTATCGCCGCGCTCGGCTACGACCTGTCCAAGCTGCGGCGGGTACCGCAGTCCGGCGGCGTGAAGCAGCCGTAACGGCGGCGCCGTTCTCAGGCCCTGAGAAGACCGTCGGCGATACTGTCCCCCTGGCCCCGCTTGAACATCCCGTCACCGTGCGGGCACACGCGGGCGCCACACTGCAGCAGCACGGAGGCGCCGGAGGCCCACGGACGGGGGCATGCGCGGGCAGGGCGCGCGGTGGGTGGACAGAGGGCGCGACGTGGCGGACAAGTACTGCGATCTGGTCATGAAGGGCGGCATCACCAGCGGCATCGTGTATCCCAACGCGGTGCTGTCGCTGGCCCGCCAGTACCGCTTCAAGAACATCGGCGGCACCTCGGCCGGGGCGATCGCCGCGGCCGTTGCCGCGGCCGCGGCGTGTGGCGACCGTCGTCGCCACAGCGGCGAGGCGGTGGCCGATGAGGTGGGCTTCCCCGGGCTGGCGGCGGTATCGGCGCAACTGTCCACGCGCGGCTTCATCTACAGCCTGTTCCAGCCAGCCCCCGGCGCGCGCACCGCCTACCGGCTGCTGGTGATGCTCACCGGCAAATCCAGCCTGCCGCGCAAGATCGCCTGCCTGCTCGCGGCGGTGTTCGCGATCGCACCGCTCGAACTGCTGGCCTCCCTGGTCGTCCTGCTCGGTATCGGCTGGCTGGCCGCCGGCGTGGACGGGGTACTGGCCACGTTGCTGCCGTCGCTGCTGTGCGCGTACGGCGCCGGCGTGCTGGCGTCGGCGCTGCGGGTGGCACGGGTGGCGCGGCGCAACCTGCTCGGCCTGTGCGATGGCAGCACCCAGGCCGGCGCTGCCACGCCCGCGCTGACCGACTGGCTGCACGAGCGCCTGCAGACGCTGTCGGGCAAACCCCTGGGACAACCGCTGACCTTTGGCGACCTGCACCAGGCGCCACGCTACCTCGGCGAACCCGCTGCCGAGCAGGCGATCAGCCTGAAGATGATCACCACCTGCATCTCGCATACCGAGCCGCGCACGCTGCCGTTCAGTGCCGCGCACTTCTGGTTCGTGCGCGAGGAGTTCGCCCAGCTGTTCCCGGCCAGCGTGGTGGACTGGCTGATGGCACAGGCCGGCGCGCCCGAGCACATCGACGGGCGCGACTATTACCGCCTGGTGGATGGGGACCGGCTGCCGGTGCTGGTGGCCACGCGCATGAGCCTGAGCTTCCCGCTGCTGATCAGCGCGGTGCCGTTGCATGAGCCGGCGCGACGCGAGCGGCGTTGTGAGCCCGCGGTGGAGACAGCAACGAGACGCGAAAAGAGTAC
Organism: Stenotrophomonas sp. P5_A9; assembly: GCF_056400525.1. Classification (NCBI taxonomy): domain Bacteria; kingdom Pseudomonadati; phylum Pseudomonadota; class Gammaproteobacteria; order Lysobacterales; family Lysobacteraceae; genus Stenotrophomonas; species Stenotrophomonas sp. P5_A9. The sequence continues at coordinate 97,005 of NZ_JBFULC010000017.1, read as the reverse complement.
CGTCGCCGAGAGCATGGAAGGGCTGACCCGCGGCGGGCAGAACTGCGGCCCGGCGATCACCGCCTTCCGCGTGTGCTGGTTCTCCGATGGCGGCATCAGCAGCAACTTCCCCATCCACCTGTTCGACGCCGCGTTGCCACGCTGGCCCACCTTCGGCATCAACCTGGTGTATCCGCGCCATGCCGACGCGGTCAGCGTGCTGGACATGGGCAAGGACCCGATCGAACAGGCGGTGTTCCTGCCCACCGAAAACCGCCAGGGCTGGCAGCGCAGCTACCATGCCATCGCCCAGCCGCTCGCCGCGGCGGAGATGGCCGGCTTCCTGTTTTCCATCGTGTCGACCATGCAGAACTGGCGCGACGTGCTGCAGGCCCGCGCGCCCGGTTACCGCGACCGCATCGTGCACGTATCGCTGCACGGCGACGAAGGCGGCATGAACCTGGACATGCCGCAGGATGTGCTTGGCCGCATCGCCGCCAAGGGCAGCGTGGCCGGTGAACGCTTCTGCGGGTTCTCCTTCCAGAACCACTACTGGATCCGCTGGCGCAACCTGGCCTCGGCCTACCAGCGCTACACGCTGGAAATCGCGCGCACCGACGACCCCGACCAGCGTGTGGCGGCCTGGACCGACGCCTACCAGACCGTGGCCCTCGGCGAACCGCCCCCGCCGTCGTACCGGCTGACCTCGGAGGACAAACGGCGTGAATCGCAGCGGTTGTGGCGGCACATGGTCGAGCAGGGCCAGCACTGGGAAGACCTCGGCCCGGACCTCACCGAAGGCGCCCCGCGCCCGCTGCCGCAGATGAAGGTCACGCCGATTTATTGAGCCGGGACAGCGCGCTTCCCGATCCGGTAAAACCGACCGTTGGTCGGCTGCTCTTCGCACCGGGGTCGAACCTTCCTGGCGTCGGAGGGTAGTCGACCAAYGGTCGACTCTACGGTGGGGTCGAACCTTCCTGGCGTCGGAGGGTAGTCGACCAACGGTCGACTCTACGGTGGGTCGAGCCTTCCTGGCGCTGGATGCAAGTCGGCCAACGGTCGACTCTACCTGCGGCCGGGCAGCTGCGCGAAGGCGCGTTGCATGCAATCTTCGCGCGGGCACACCCGGCAGCCCGGCCCGATCGACACCGAGTTGCCCGGGCTCTGGATGTCCAGGCCGCGCGAATAGATCAGCCGCTCGGCATGCTGCAGATCGCAGCCCAGCGCCACGGCGAAGGTCTTGCGCGGCTGCCCATGCCCGATCGGACCGCTGCTTACCTGCCGCGCCAGCCAGAAGTGGCGGCGCCCGTCGGGCATGCGCGCGGTCTGGGTCAGCACCCGGCCGGGCTGGTTGAACGCCTCGTAGACGATCCACAGCGGGCACGAGCCGCCCACCTGTGAGAAGTGGAAATCGGTGGCCGAATGCCGCTTGGAGACATTGCCGGCGCGGTCCACGCGGATGAAGAAGAACGGCAGGCCGGGTGCGCTGCGTCGCGCCAGCGTGCTCAAGCGATGGCAGACGGCCTCGAAGCCCACGCCGAAGCGATGGGCCAGCGCATCGATGTCGTAGGCGCTGTGCTCGGCGGCGCGCAGGAACTGCGCATACGGCATCACCAGTGCACCCGCGAAGTAGTTGGACATGCCGATCCGCGCCTGCGCGATCTGCTCGGCGTCGCGGAAGCCCGCGCGCGCGATCACCGCATCGATCTGCGCTGCATAGCCCAGCAACGCCAGCTCGGCCGCCATCTGGAACGCCTGCTGGCCCGGTTCCAGATAGTCCGGCAGCCACAGCGTGCGGCTGCCGCCATCGTAGACCCGCTTCTCGCGCCCGGCCTGCAGCGGCGCCACTTCGGCCAGCACGCCGTGGCGGTCGGCCAGCAGCTGGCGCAGGCGGGGGGCGACATGCCCGGCCACCAGCCCCCACTCGCCGAACAACTGCTCGGCCAGGTCGTCCAGCTCGGGGATGTGGTTGTGCATGCGGTTGAAGAAGTCGCGCACCTGGTCCCCGGCCGGTAACGCCTGCCCGGCATGCACATCGCCCAGCTGGAACTCCAGCGCGGCGGCATGCTCGCGCAGCATCAGGTGCCGGCGGTGCAGGTCGAGCAGGGCGCGGCTCACCTGTGGCAGGTTGCCGGCCATCGCGCGCAGCTCGGTGCTGCTTACATCGTCCAGGCCCAGGTCGCGCAGCGTCTCGCCGAGCGCCTCCTGCAGCGCGCCGGGCTCATCTACGTCGAACAGGTCGGTAACGTCGCCCAATACCTCACGCAGCCTGGCCTGCACCGCGGGGGTGAGCGGGCGCTTGTTACGCTCGATCTGGTTCAGGTAACTGGCCGACAACCCCAATGCCCGCGCCAGCGCGATCTGGCTGTAGCCGCGCTGCTCGCGCAGCTTGAGCAGGCGCAGGCCGATCTGGCGTTGGACGGGCTGGCTATTCACAGAATTCACAAGAATCGTAGCGGGCATTGGCCAGATTAAGCGCATACAGGCCGGAAATCGAGGGTGGCACTGTGAATAATGCCAACAACTTTCGACCCGCCGGGATTGTCCATGACTGTTGCAGCGCCCCGTATCCGCATGTTGATCGATGGCCAGTTCATCGAATCGACCAGCTCGCATTGGCAGAACGTGGTCAACCCGGCCACCCAGGACGTGCTGGCCCAGGTGCCGTTCGCCACCCCCGGTGAAGTCGATGCCGCCGTGGCCTCTGCCAAAGAAGCCTTCAAGACCTGGCGCAAGACCCCGATCGGCACCCGCGCGCGCATCTTCCTGAAGTACCAGCAGCTGATCCGCGAGAACATGAGCGAGCTGGCCCACATCCTCAGCGCCGAGCAGGGCAAGACCGTGCCGGACGCCGAAGGCGATGTGTTCCGCGGCCTGGAAGTGGTCGAGCACGCTGCCGCCATCGGCAACCTGCAGCTCGGCGAACTGGCCAACAACGTGGCCAACGGCGTGGACACCTACACCCTGCTGCAGCCGCTGGGCGTGTGCGCGGGCATCACCCCGTTCAACTTCCCGGCGATGATTCCGCTGTGGATGTTCCCGATGGCCATCGCCACCGGCAACACCTTCATCCTCAAGCCGTCCGAACAGGACCCGATGGTCACCATGCGCCTGGTCGAACTGGCGCTGGAGGCGGGCATTCCCAAGGGCGTGCTCAACGTCGTCCACGGCGGCGAAGACGTGGTCAACGCGATCTGCGACCACCCGGATATCAAGGCCGTCTCGTTCGTCGGTTCCACCCGCGTCGGCACCCACGTGTACAACCGCGCCTCGCTGGCCGGCAAGCGCGTGCAGTGCATGATGGGCGCCAAGAACCACGCCGTGGTGCTGCCGGACGCGAACAAGGAACAGAGCCTCAACGCGATGGTTGGCGCTGCCTTCGGGGCCGCCGGTCAGCGCTGCATGGCCGCCTCCACCCTGGTGCTGGTCGGCGAAGCGCGGGAGTGGGTGCCGGACCTGGTCGCCAAGGCGAAGACGCTCAAGGTCAGCGCGGGCAGCGTCAGCGGTACCGATGTCGGCCCGGTGATTTCCTGCGCCGCGCGTGAACGCGTCGAAGGCCTGATCGCCTCGGGCGTGGAGCAGGGCGCCAAGCTGGTGCTCGACGGCCGCAACCCGCAGGTGGACGGCTTCGAGAAGGGCAACTTCGTTGGCCCGACCATCTTCGCCGGCGTCACCCCGGGCATGCGCGTGTACGACGAGGAAATCTTCGGGCCGGTGCTGGTGATCCTGGAAGCGGAGACGCTGGAAGACGCCATCGCACTGATCAACGCCAACCCGAACGGCAATGGCACCGCGCTGTTCACCCAGTCCGGTGCGGCCGCGCGCAAGTTCCAGGAAGACATCGACGTCGGCCAGGTCGGCATCAACGTGCCGATCCCGGTGCCGGTGCCGCTGTTCTCGTTCACCGGTTCGCGCGCGTCCAAGCTCGGCGACCTGGGCCCGTACGGCAAGCAGGTGGTGATGTTCTACACCCAGACCAAGACGATCACCTCGCGCTGGTTCGATGACGAGACGCTGGGTCATGGCGTCAACACCACCATCAGCCTGAAGTAAGCAACAACGGAGTTCGACCATGAGCCACTCGATGACGACGGAACTCGACGAAGCGCAGCAGGCCTATAGAGAAGCCGCGCGCGACTTCGCCCAGGCCGAACTGGCGCCKCACGCCGCGCGATGGGATGCGGAGGGCATCTTTCCGCGCGAGGCGATCGCCAAGGCAGGGGAACTCGGGTTCTGCGGTTTGTACATGGACCCCGAGGTAGGTGGCAGCGGCTTGAGCCGTCTGGATGCCGCCGTCGTCATCGAGGAGCTCGCCAACGTGGATCCGTCCACGGCGGCCTATGTCAGCATCCACAACATGGCGTCGTGGATGGTGGCCAAGTGGGGCCAGGAGAGCCTGCGTGCGGAGTGGGGTGCAGACCTCTCGTCCGGCACCAAGCTGGCTTCGTACTGCCTGACCGAGCCAGGTGCCGGCTCGGATGCAGCCTCGCTGAAGACCAGCGCGGTGCGCGATGGCGACCACTACGTGTTGAATGGGTCCAAGGCCTTCATCTCCGGCGCCGGTGCCACCGAACTGCTGGTGGTGATGGCGCGCACCGGCGGTGCCGGCGCAGGTGGCATCAGCGCGATCGCGGTGCCGGCCGACCTGCCGGGCATCAGCTACGGCCGCAAGGAAGAGAAGATGGGCTGGAACAGCCAGCCCACCCGCGGCATCACCTTCGAGAACGTGCGCGTCCCGGTCAGCCACCTGTTGGGAGAGGAGGGTGGCGGCTTCAAGCTGGCCATGAAGGGTCTGGATGGCGGGCGGATCAACATCGCCGCCTGCTCGCTGGGTGCGGCCCAGGGCGCACTGGATGCGGCGCGCCGCTACATGGGCGAGCGCCGCCAGTTCGGCAAGGCGCTGGCCGAGTTCCAGGCATTGCAGTTCAAGCTGGCCGACATGGCCATCGAACTGGTCGCCGCGCGCCAGATGGTGCACACCGCCGCGCGCAAGCTCGATGCCGGGGCCAGCGATGCCAACGTGTGGTGCGCCATGGCCAAACGTTTCGCTACCGATGCCGGTTTCAACATCTGCAACGAGGCGCTGCAGATCCACGGTGGCTACGGCTATATCCGCGAATACCCGATCGAACGTCTGCTGCGCGATTCGCGCGTGCACCAGATCCTGGAAGGCACCAACGAGATCATGCGGGTGATCGTGGCCCGCCACCTGCTCAACACCGAAGAGGAACTGCGATGATGGATTGGCGTACGCATGAACATGTCGGCCTGAAGGTCGAGGCCGACGGCCACGTCGCGGTCATCACGCTCAACAAGCCGCCGGCCCACACCTGGACCGTGCACAGCTTGTCCGCGCTGCGCGACCTGGTTGGTGCGCTCAATGCCGACAAGGCCATCTACGCCCTGGTGATCACCGGTGACGGCGAGAAGTTCTTCTCGGCCGGTGCCGACCTGAAGCAGTTCGCGTCAGGCGACAAGGCTGCCGCACGCGAAGCCGCACGCCGCTTCGGTGAAGCCTTTGAAGCCTTGTCCGGTTTCCGTGGCGTGTCCATCGCCGCGATCAACGGCTATGCGATGGGCGGCGGCCTGGAATGTGCGCTGGCCTGCGACCTGCGCATCATCGAAGAACACGCCCAGGTTGCATTGCCGGAGGCCACCGTCGGCCTGCTGCCGTGCGCCGGCGGCACCCAGAACCTGCCGCGCCTGGTCGGCGAAGGCTGGGCCAAGCGCATGATCCTGCTCGGCGAGCGCATCGATGCAGACACCGCGCTGCGCATCGGCCTGGTCGAAGAGAAGGTCGGCAAGGGTGCCGCCAAGGCGCTGGCGCTGGAGTGGGCGCACAAGGCCGGCAAGCAGAGCCCGACCAGCATCGCCGCCTGCAAGACCCTGGTGCAGGCCACCCGCACCGGCACCCATGGCTCGGCGCTGGTGGCCGAGCGCGAAGCCTTCGTCGATCTGTTCGACAGCGCCGACCAGGTCGAGGGCGTGAGCGCCTTCCTGGAAAAGCGCGCCGCGCAGTGGAAGAACGCATGAGCAGCGCCGACGCCAGCGACGAAGCACCGGTGCTGTTCGAAGAGCGCGCTGCCGACAATGGCACGCGCATCGGCATCGCCACGCTCAATGCCCCGCGCACGCTCAATGGCTTCTCGTTGCCGATGGCGCACCTGCTGCGCGAGCGGCTGCAGGCCTGGGCCAACGATGACGGCATCGCGTTGGTGGTGTTGCAGGGCGCGGGCGAGAAAGCCTTCTGCGCCGGCGGTGACCTGCACAGCCTGTATCGCAGCATGGTCGACTACCGCGCCAGCGGCAGCACCGACATCCGCGACAACGTCTATGCCGCCGAATTCTTCGACGTCGAGTATCGCGTCGATTACGCCATCCACACCTATCCCAAGCCGATCCTGTGCTGGGGCCATGGCATCGTCATGGGCGGTGGCATCGGACTGATGTCCGGCGCCAGCCACCGCGTGGTCAGCGAGCGCTCCAGGCTGGCGTTCCCTGAGATCACCGTGGGCCTGTTCCCCGACGTGGGCGGCAGCTGGTTGCTGCCGCGCGTGCCGGGCCGGGGCGGCTTGTTCCTGGCGTTGACTGGCGCACCGCTCAATGCCGGCGATGCCATCTATGCCGGCCTGGCCGATATCCACATCGCCGAGGCGCAGCGCGAGGCCGTGCTCGCCGCCCTCGCCGAGGTGCATTGGAGCACCGAGGCCAAGCGTAACCACGACCAGCTCAGCGCACTGCTGCAGCAGCATGCCAGCGACGCGGCCACCGGCCCGCTGCTGCGCAACGCGGCCGCCATCGATGCGCTGTGTGACGGCGACGATGTGGTTGCCATCGTCGATGCGGTCCTCGCGTTGGAGACCGAGGACGCCTGGCTGAAAACCGCACAGGCCATGCTCGCCGCCGGTGCGCCCGGCTCGGCCCGGCTTGCCTTCGAGCTGCAGCGCCTGGCCGAGGGCCTGTCGCTGGCCGAGGTCTATCGCCTCGAGTACATCGCCGCCCTGCATGCCGCCGCCCACGGCGATTTCGCCGAAGGCATCCGCGCCCTGTTGATCGACAAGGACCGCAACCCGCAGTGGCAGCCACGCGCCCTGGCTGACGCCACCGCGCCGTGGGCCCAGACCTTCTTCGCATCCCCCTGGTCTGACGCCGCGCATCCGCTCGCCGACCTCGGTACCACCGTTCCTGAAAGGAGCCTCGCATGAGCCGTATTGCATTCATCGGGTTGGGCAACATGGGTGGCCCGATGGCCGCCAACCTGGCCAAGGCTGGCCACGCCGTGCGCGTGTTCGACCTGGTGCCTGCCGCCGTGCAGGCGGCGGTCGACGCCGGCGCCGCCGCCGCGCACTCCGCGCTGGATACGCTGACCGACGCCGAGATCGTGATCTCAATGCTGCCGGCCAGCCGCCATGTCGAAGGTGTCTACCTCGGTGATGATGGCCTGCTCGCCGACATCCCCGGCGGCGCGCTGGTCATCGACTGCAGCACGATCGCCCCGGCCACCGCGCGCAAGGTCGCCGAGGCCGCTGCCGCGCGTGGCCTGCAGATGCTGGACGCGCCGGTCTCCGGCGGCACCGCCGGCGCCCAGGCCGGCACCCTTACCTTCATCGTCGGTGGCGAAGCCGATGCGCTCGAGCGCGCGCGCCCGTTGCTGCAGGCGATGGGCAAGAACATCTTCCACGTTGGTGCCAGCGGTGCCGGCCAGGTCGCCAAGCTGTGCAACAACATGGCCCTTGGCGTGATCATGGCCGTGACCGGCGAATCGATCGCCCTCGGCGTGGCCCACGGGCTGGACCCGAAGGTGCTCTCGCAGATGATGGCGGTCAGCACCGGCCGCAGCTGGGCCACCGAAGTGTGCAACCCGTGGCCGGGTGTACTCGAAAACGCACCGGCATCGCGCGGCTACAGCGGCGGTTTCGGCAGTGACCTGATGCTCAAGGACATGGGCCTGGCGGTGGAAGCGGCGATGAGCGTCGGTGCCTCCATCCCGCTGGGCGAACTGGCCCGCAACCTGTATTCGATGAACCACCAGGCCGGCCGCGGCAAGCTGGATTTCTCCAGCGTCGTGCAGCTGATCGCGAACGAAAAATAACGGGTGGTGCCGGCCGTTGGGCGGCAACCTCGTGAACCCTGAAGTATGCGTGGAGCCGGCCAGCGGCCGGCACCACCGGGGAATCCCCTGGGAATCGGCCATCGGTCGGTGCCCCGGAACCAGACGCATCCCGTGGCAGTGCCCCGGGATCCACCGCGGTGGGATGGGCGGTTTCCCGGCTTCAACGCCAGGTAGCCGCCCATTTTTGTTGCAGGCGGTTCAGGCCATCGCGGTGCGCGGACCGTGCTGCTGGGTCTGCTGGTCGATCTGGCGCTGCTCGCGCTGCTGGTCACCGGCGACCTGCGCACGCTCGCTGCTGTCCTGCAGGGACTGGTTCACCGCCTCGGCGGTCGGCACCGGCGCCCCGTTGCGGTTCAACGCCGATTCGTCGCGCATCGCATTGGCCTGCACCGTGCGCGCCATCGAACCGTCCTGGTTGAACTCCACCCGGTCGATGGTGTGCTGCCCGGCGCGTACCGCTTCCACGGTCAGCGCGCCGGCCAGGCGTTCGCTGTGCTGGCCGGAGGGAATGCCGCGTGCCGCTTCGGCTTCATGCACGCGCATCAGCGTTTCCATGTACAGCACGTGCTGCGGATTGCCCGGATCGGACAACGGGCGCACGCCAGTGCCTTCAGGCTGGGTGGGTGCCGCAGCAGGTACTTGCGCGCCATCGCGCTGTGGCGCGGCCGGCGTGGCCATCGCCGCGCGGGTGGCCGCATCGACCACGCCCGTGGCCTCCAGACCATGCGCGGTCTGGTAGGACGTCACGGCTTCGCGGGTGCCCGCGCCCAGGTGACCATCGACGCCGAGCGGCCGTCCCTTGGCGTCGGTATGACCCTGCGCGGCCAGCTCGGTCTGCAGCTGGCGCGCCTCACGGTCGATCGCCGCCAGCGTTGCCGGGCCGGCCTTGCCATCCACCGGCTCCAGCCCGTGCGCGCGCTGGAACGCTTCCACCGCCTGGCGCGTATCGGCATCGAAACGCTTGTCCGCGTTCAGTGCCTTGCCCTCGGCATCGGTATAGCCCAGCACCGATAGATTGGCTTCCAGCTTGCCCACCTGCTTGCCCTGCGACCCTTCCTTGAGCACCTGCGACGCCGCAGCGGGCCTGGCCGGCTGGATGTGCTCCAGCGCGGTGCGGATGTCCGGATCGCGGCCCTCGCCACCGGGCGAATAGTCCGGGCTGCTCACCTTGGTGTGCGCCCGATCCATCGCGTCCTTGTTGGTCGCGTAGGCATCTTCGTAACCCACCGCGATGTCGGCGGCCTTGGGCCCGTCGTAGTAGCGGTAGCGGGAACGGATGTCGCTGGCTTCGTCGCGCAGCGCCTGGTAGTCGCCGCCGTCCTCGAGCACCTTCTGCAGTCGCGGCAGCTGGCTGGGGAGCTGGTTGGCGGTCTTGGCCAGCAGGCTGATCGCCTCGAAGCGGTGCGCCTCGGTAATCTGGCTGCCATGCGCATCCACGATGTCCATCGCGGTCTTGGTCGCGTTGCGCACCTGCGGATAATCGATGTGGCTGTGGATCCACTGCTTGCCTTCGTTCGACCCGGCCCACGCGTTGATGCTGTCGCGGGTGCCTTCATCGAGGAAGCGGATCGAACTGCGACCCTGCAGGCCATTGCCATGGCTGAGCAGGTCCGCACGCAGGTCGGCGCGGTCCTCGGTGAAGGGCAGGTTGTGGCTCTTCGCATAGGCCTGCGCCTGGTCGATCACCGCATCCACGTAGGTCTGCTCGCCGGCCTGCAGCGGGCGGCTTTCGATCGCGCCCACCGGCCATCGGCCACGCTGGCCGAAGTCGACCTGGATCGCGCCCAGGCTGTAGCCGCTGTTCTGCGCCACGCTGCCGACCACGCCCCAGTCCGGCTCGCGCAGGCCCTGGGTGATGCCGGCAATGGCCAGGTGGTAGGAAGCCGGTCCGCCTTCGGTGCCACGCCCGACGGAGAAATACACCGCGCCGGAGGTGGCATCCAGATTGTGCGTGTCGATGTTGGTGGGCATGACATACATCCTTGTGTCGTAGGAGAGGAGGCGCCTGCGATCAGTCGAGCAGATCGAGGTACCGCTGCAACTGGTCGGCGCGTGCGCTCAGGCGCAGCATGTCGGTCTGGCTGCCCTGGAGGTTGCCGGGCTGCGAATCGTCATACAGCACCGCTTCCAGGCGGCCATCGAGATCGCGCGAGGTCAGCCAGGCGCGCTGCGCGGCGACCAGCTTGGCTTTGCGCGGCGCATCGAGGCGTGCCTGCAACTGCTTGTAGACCCGGTTCAGGCGCTGGTCCTGGCGGGTCTTCTCCTGGGAGATGCACGCAGCCTGTTCGATCGCACCGTGGGCGCGTTGTTCGCAGCTGGTGTAGGTCGCGCTGACGCCCTTGGAGGCGGCGGGGGCCGCCGCGGTTGCAGCGGTCGCGGTGGCACTGGCCACTAGGCCTGCCAGCAGCAGGGCGCGCAGGGGAATACGGGTGTACTGGGCCAGCATGTAGTGCTCCACCATTCCATCGTTGGTGGCCGAGTATACGAAGCCTGTCTGACGGCTGCCGTCACATGATTGACGGCGAAAACCACTGCGGCGGACCGGGCATCGCCCGGCCCGCCGCAGGCCGATCAGAACCGCTTGTGCCGYGCTCAGAGCACGGTCAGGGTCACATCGATGTTGCCGCGGGTCGCGTTGGAGTACGGGCACACGATGTGGGCCTTCTGCACCAGTTCTTCGACCTGCTCGCGCGGCAGGCCCGGCACGTTGATCTGCAGCTCGGCCTGGATGCCGAAGCCGGTCGGAATCTGCCCGATGCCCACCTTGCCGGTGATCGTGGTTTCGGCCGGCAGGGCGACCTTGGCCTGGCCAGCCACGTACTTCAGCGCGCCCAGGAAGCAGGCCGAATAGCCGGCGGCGAACAGCTGTTCCGGGTTGGTGCCCGGGCCGCCGGCGCCGCCCAGCTCGCGCGGGGTGGACAGCTGCACGTCCAGCACGTTGTCGGAGGAGGTGGCGTGGCCTTCACGGCCGCCGGTGGCGGTGGCAGTGGCGGTGTACAGAATGGTTTCGATGGACATGGGAATCTCCTGCGGGATGGACGGGGGGTGAGCCAGTTGGCAGGGGTACTTTGACCCATCCTTGGGTACGGTGGGTTACATTTCGTCTACCAAACTTGATCAAGAGTCCAGCATGGTCGATCGCCTGCAATCCCTGCTCAGCCGCTTTGCGGTCAGCGCCGAGGTCTTCCACGCCGGCCCGTTGTGCGGCATCAACGACCTGGCCGCCGACGGCGAACGCGGCCAGCTGCACCTCATCCGCGACGGACAGGTGCGTCTGGAGCATGCCGACGGCAGCGTGCTGCAGATCGACCGGCCCAGCGTACTGCTGTACCCGCGCCCGCTCGCCCACCGCTTCGTCACCGACGCCCGGCGCGGCGCCGATTTCGCCTGCGCGCATCTGCAGTTCGAAGGCGGCGGCAACAATCCCGTCGCTGCCGCGCTGCCTGCGGTGATCTGCCTGCCACTGGACGCGTTGTACGGTGGGCAGCCGGTACTGTCGCTGCTGTTCGAAGAAGCCTTCGCCCAGCGCTGTGGCCGCCAGGCCCTGCTCGACCGTCTGTTCGAAGTGGTGCTGATCCAGATCCTGCGCGCGCTGATGGAAAGCGGCCAACTGCGTGTCGGACTGCTCGCCGGCATGGCCCATCCGCGCCTGCGCCACGCACTGGTGGCCATGCACGAGGCCCCGGCCGATGACTGGACGCTGGAATCGCTCGCCCATCGCGCCGGCATGTCGCGCAGCGCCTTCGCCGACAGCTTCCGCGACACCATCGGCAGTACCCCGGGCCAGTATCTGCAGGGCTGGCGCACGCGGCTGGTGCAGCAGGCCTTGCGCAAGGGGCAGCCGCTCAAGCGCATCGCCGTGGACGTCGGCTACGGCAGCGAGGCGGCGTTGTCGCGCGCGTTCAAGGCGCAGACCGGGCATTCACCGCGGCAGTGGAAGCAGGCTCTGTACGCTTGAAGACCTGTACGCCGCTTAGTACCGCAGCGGATAAACCGACGAGGTTCCGCCGGTCTATCGCATCGACGCCTGTTAACGCGGGTCCGTTGGGAAATCGTGGCCCATCCGGTACGTGTAGCCAGTCAGGTCCCAGCGACCGCCGTGGCCGCTTGATGGTTCCACCCATCGGTAGCTCCAGCTCTGGCGCGTGCCATCAGGCAGCGTGTTCTCCACTTTGTGTTGCCCGCCGGGATGACCGGTTTCGGGAAGACCGCCGGGAGGCAAGGGGGTGTCCGATGCGCTACGTATCGCACCGATGAAGTGACTCATCCGTTCGACAGTGACAACACCATTCCGGCCTATCGGCACACGATCCGGGGATCGGGCCGCGATCCAGTCCAGAATTCTGGCGCCCTCGACCTGTTCTGCCTGGTAGATGTGACTGATCACCATGACGGTCGTTCCCGATGCAGACGCTGCCGATGACAGTGACGCGATCCCGGCAGTGGTGAGGCACATGGCAAGCAGTAAGGGCAGTTGTTTTCTCATTGGGCCTGCTCCTTTTTCGTCACATCGAAAATTCAATGTGTTTCGCCGCGCAAAACTGGCGGCATCAAGAAGCTACGACAGCGACGTCGTTTCGCCCAATTCCGAGTCTCGATCGTGCAGCCGGCTCACCTTTGCCGATCCTATCGGGTGGCTGCGCGTCAGATCGCCCACTCCCGATCCGTGGTGAACATGATCGTCAGCCACCGATCGGTGGACTCCTCACCCAGCGCCTCGCCGATTTCATCGCGCAACCGGTCCCACTCGATCAGCGCACGCGGCGGGTCATCGGCGCGCACGACGAAGAACAGCTCGATCTGCTCGCCACGCCCGACCTTGGCCACGTAGCTGCGGTACTCGAGGAAACCGTGCCGGGCCACGATGGCGCGCGCCACTGCATCCACGTGCGCCTGCAGGTCCAGCGGCGTGATCAGCAGGATGTCCTTCAGCGCCTGGCGCACCGTGCCCAGCGGGGCCACCATCACGAACAGGCAGACCACCAGCAGGATCGCCGGATCGATGTACGGCACCAGCCACGCCCACGGTGTTCCGCCCAGCAGCCAGCCACCGACGAAGGCGACCAGGTAGGCGGCGGACATGCTCGCGGCCACCACCCAGTTCTTCGCATCGAGTGCGATGAACTCCGAGCCGATGGACCGGTTCGCGCGGCGCACGAACAGCGCCAATCCGGTTTCGGCGACGATCGAGATCACTGCGAAGAGGATCGCCGGCCCCAGCGCGATCTCGCGCCCGCCGGACATCAGCGCATCCACCGCATTGACCGCTGCATACAGCGCCGCCCCGATCATCAGCGTGCCGCTTACGCCCAGCACGATCGGCTCCAGGTGCCAGAAGCCCATGGTGAAGCGCTGGTTCAAGCGCGACTGCAAGGCATCCACGTTCGTGGAGAGGCTGATCAGGCGTACCACCAGCAGCGACAACCAGGTCATCACCACATCGATCAGCCCGTAGATGCCATCGAAGATGATCAGCGAGGAGTTGGCCAGCAGGCCGAACCCCACCGCCGCGGCGGCCATCGTCAGCGAGGCGGCGATGGACAGGCGCAGCACGCCCTGCTCGGTGGTGGGGTCGAAGGTGTGGGGGCGAAGCAGGGCAGTCATGGGTGTTCTGGGCGTGGGGCTGCGATGGCCCATTGTCCGCTGTTGCGCTGGTCGGCGGTGAAGACTACTGCGACCAGGTCATTCGCCGGCCTCGGCGCGCGCCCCTGCTGCACGGGGCGCGCGGCATGGCGCCGTCTGCACCTCGCCCGTGCCATTGCCGCGCAGGATACTGCCGACCAGCGACTTCCAGAACGCCGACGGATCATCTTCATTGACCGTGCCCTGCACGAAGATCGGCGGCGGCAGCCCGGCCCGTCGCATGTCGCTCTCAACGCTGAGCCGCGCGCCCTGCAGCCACTGCCCGAAGATCACCAGCTGCGGCGCGATCTGCTGCAACACACAGGCCTCGGCAAAGCGCGCCCCCAACTGGCGCTCGGCGAACGCGCCCACAAGATCGTAGCGTCGCCACTCCAGCAGGCCGATGCCGCATTCCAGGCGTCCGGCGAGCTCCACGCGGATGGGACCGCGCCGTCCAATGGATCGGGCAATGCCCTGTCGCCTGCGCTCATCCCCTCCCATCACCAACATCCTGAGCATGCAGGGTCCCTTTCATCCGTCGAGCCGATGATTAGGAGCCGCATGCGCCCACTCGATCCATCAGGCACGTCTGATTCGCGCGGGCCCGCCAGCGGCCGCGCGCCCAAGTCAGCCCGTTCGCCGTGGGTGATTTACAATCGCTCCGACGACGCGTCTGCGTCGCCGCTGGCAGGACGCCAGTCCGGCGTTTCGCTGATGTGGCAGGCCATGCGGCCATCAACAAGGAGAGGTTGGTAATGCATGCAGAGCGCAATCGTAGGGACATCCCATTCATCGGCTCCGGGAAGGGACGTTGGATGACCTTGGCGTTGGGCTTTTCCCTCGCTGCCTGCCAGGCCCCCCACGCCGGCGAGGGCACGCCGACCGGCCCCGCTGCCTCCTCCAGCGCGGCCGCGCCGGTGCCCGCGGCAGTGCCGACATCCGCCGCCCAACAGGCGCAGGCCGCAGGGCAGCCATCCCATGGACTGTCCGCCGCCGACCTCGCCATGGAGGCAGAGGATATGGGCCCCGATGTCCCCGACGACTCCTACCGCCGCGCCAACCTGCGCCCGCACTACAGCGCGTGCGTGGATGCCAGCGATGCGGTGACGCCCGCGTTGCAGGCGTGTGGCGATGAGGAGCTTGCCTGGCAGGAGCACCGCATGGTCGAGGCATTTGGCAAGATCGCCGACGGTCCGGATGGTCGGTTCAAGGATGAGGTGATGGACGACCAGGCCGCCTACATGCTCGATACGAAACGTCACTGCAGCTGGAACCCGGCCGAAGACGGCCAAGGCCAGATGCTGGATGCACAGTCGTGCCGGATCAACCGTACCGCCAATCGCGCCGATCAACTGGAAGCGCTCACGTTGAGGTGATCCCTCGCAACGCAGACTCGGGACGCGCCGGTGAGGTCCTGGGCCGAAGCAGTGTCGCGGCGGGCAATCGGCAACCCGCTGGCCCCGGATCGCAGCGTCGCAACAGGAAGCTGCGCAGAATGGAAACACGACAGTAGACAGTCGTGCCGGCGCCGTCTGGCACTCAAAAGGAGAAGCACAAAATGCAGATGTTGCGCAAAGGTTCTGAGTGTCACCGCGCCATCGTCGGCGGGCGTCGCTGGACGGCCCTGGTCCTGAGCATCGGGCTGGTTGCGTGTCACGCATCCGATTCCGGTCAGGCCACGCCGGCAGGAGCGGTCGCATCGCCCGGCGCTGCCACGTCCGGACCTGCCGAGGTGCACCGGCCCGCCCCGCAGCAGGCCCCTGAGGTTGAAAGCACGGCCGCTGCTGCCATGGACGACGACGTGTCGCCGCGCCGCCCCGATGATTCCTACCGGAAGGCAAATCTCCGCCCGTCGTACGACACCTGCGTGGATGCCAGCGGAGGTGCTACGCCTGCGTTGCAGGCGTGTGGCGATGAAGAGTTCGCCTATCAGCGCAGCCGTCTGCGCGCCGCGTTCGCCAAGATCGTGGAAGGTCCGGATGGCAAGGAGAAGGATGCGCTGATGGACGCGCAGGCGGCCTACATGGACGACACCGATCGCTATTGCACCTGGAACCCCGAAGAAGAGGGGCAGGGTCAGATGCTGGATGCGCAATCGTGCCGGCTCAACCGCATGGCCAACCGCGCCGATGAGCTCACGTCCATCACGTCGAAGTAAACCCCAGCGAAGGAGTGCCGCAAATGGATGTCGTGACTGAGGCAAAGCAAAGGATGGAACACTGGCACCGCGGCCAGACCTCCGCGCATTTTGAAACCAGCGGCCGTGGTCCTGGTCATGTGTCCACCGGGGCAGGCGATCATGGTGGCGTGTCGTACGGCAGCTACCAGTACGCCACCAACGTGGGCGGCGCGGCGGAGTATGTGGCGAGCTCCCGCTACGGCAACCGATTTGCGGGTCTGCAGCCGGGTACACCGGCTTTCACCGAGCGCTGGAAAGAGGTCGCCAAGGCCGACCCTGCGGGCTTTGCACAGGACCAGCACGACTTCATCCAGCACAAGTATTACGACGTTCAGATGAGCCGCCTGCAGAAGGCCGGCGTGGACCTCTCCGGGCGCGGTCCGGCGGTGCAGGACGCGCTGTGGAGTACATCGGTGCAGTATCGGGGACTCACCCTGCCGGTTTTCCGGAAGGGGCTTGCCGAAGCGCATGGAAAAGACTTCAACCTCGCTGCGCTGACCGATGAGCAGATCGTGCGTGCCGTGCAGGATTACAAGCACGCCAACGTGCAAAGGCATTTCGAGAGTTCCCCGAAACAATGGGACGCGTTGCGCGACCGCGCGCTCAATGAGAAGGCCGAGCTGGTCTCCCTGGCTCGCTACGACCATGTCAACCACGCGCCGCAGAATTACCAGGGCAAGAGCTACGAGCAGGCCTTCGGCGAGCCGGCGCATCGTCCGTCCGCAGCGCGTGGCGGCCGTGCAGCGATGGCCGATGGGATGCTGGTGCAGGGCGAGCGGGGCGCCGAGGTCCAGGCGTTGCAGCAGAAGCTGGTCCAGGCCGGCTACACCGGCAAGGACGGGCAGGCGTTGAACCCTGACGGCAATTTCGGCGCCAATACACAGCACGCAGTGCGTGAGTTCCAGAAAGCGCAGGGACTGCAGGAGGATGGAAAAGCCGGGCGTGCCACGCTTGCCGCACTGGCCGGCGCGGTGCGTGAGCCGGCGGCCACGCCGCCACGCAGTGAGGCCGTCCCGCCGCAGCGACAGCCCAGTCCTGGCGCCGAGCACGGCGGCGCCAGGACGGCCGCCGCGCCCGGGGGCGACCGCATCACCCTCGTGGAACCGTTCGGCAACGTCACCGCCAACCGGGTCATTGCCCACGGCATGTCGGGTGAGGCGGCATATCGCGAGATGAAGATCCACCACCCCAACGCCAACAGCGAAGCGGTGCGGACCGGCAACGCCAGCAAGGCCGACCGCCCGTCGCAGATCGTGGAAGGCGAACTGGAAACTGTTCGTACCCGTGGTGATAGAAATGGCATCCCGCTGGTCCACAAGGATCTGATCCTGACCGACCCGGACGGCGTCCGCCGCGTGATGATCCCCAACCCGGTCGCCGGCTACGTCCAGGTCAACGCGGACAAGTGGAACTCCATCAGCATCTGGAGCCATCCCCCGGGCGACCCGCAGCGCGAACTGGTGGGCCAGGTGCTGCATGGCGCGCGCGGTACCACGCCGTACAAGACCGGCGACTTCGTGGAGTACGGTGCGCCGTTGATCCGCCAGTCCGATGCCGGCACGCCGGGTGCGGTGCATGCGCATATCGAGCTGGAGCCGGACCAGTTCCGCCGCTATCTGGGCGATGTGCTCAACGACCGCATCACCTTGGGCGGCACCGTTCACGCACAGGGGCCGCAGGCAGCACAGGCCGCGCACGCCGCGCGGACCACCCCGATGGCCGATGGCGTGCTGATCCAGGGCGAGCGCGGCGACGAGGTCAAGGCGTTGCAGGGGAAGCTGTCGTCGCTGGGGTATCAGGGCGCAGACGGCAAGCCGCTGGCGGCCGATGGTGTCTTCGGCAAGGACACCTGGCGGCGGTCAAACAGTTCCAGTCTGCCAATGGCCTGGACGATGACGGCAAGGTCGGCCGCAAGACACTGGCGCAGCTGGACGCGCCGGCGGCGGTAAGGGCGGGGGCCCAGCCGACCACGCCTGCGACCCCGGCCAAGGCAGACCCGATTGCACCGCCGCCGGCGCCGCCGAGCCTGCGCGATCCGTCCCATCCCGAGCATGCGCGCTTCGGGCAGGCGCTGGAAAAGCTGCAGGTGCTGGAGCAGCAGCGGGTCGCTGCAGGTCTGGCGCCGCTGTTCGCCAACCCGCAGGAAACCGAACGCGCCGCCGGCCAGCTCGCCTACGAAAGCAAGGTCACGGGCATGCGCCAGATCGACCACGTGGTTGCTCGGCCCGATGGCAGCGGCTTGTTCGCGGTGCAGGGCACGGTGGGCGACCCGGCCTCGGTGCGGACCTTCGTGGATCGCACCCAGGCCGTGTCGCAGCCGGTGGAAGCCAGCACGCGGCAGGTGGAGGATCTGGACAAGCAGTTCGGCCAGCAGGCACAGGAACAGGAGCAGGCGCAGAGCCGGGCACGCGGACAGTAGCGTCGCCGCGGGCGACCACGCCGCCGGCCGTGTTGTTCAGGCCGGCGGTGTAAACTATTGATCTCACTGGCAATGCCGGTCTTTCCCCGATACGCCGCCCGATGACGTCCGCCACCGCCCGTTACGCCGCCTCCCTGCGCCTGTCCGTCGCCCCGATGATGGACCGGATCGACAGGTAGATATGTCAAGGGTTTCGGGGCGTCTGGCACAATTATGGCGCTGACCGCAGCTGCAATCGAAGAAGGGCCGCCCATGGGCGGCCTTTCTTATTGGGTCAGGCGGCGGTCGCTTTGCGCTGCCCATCCCACCAGCTGGCCACGTCCCGCGTGTCGTACACGTCACCTGTGCGCGGCGGCAGCAGGCCGGCGGTGTGCTTGTTGGCCATGGTCTTGGGTTTGGCCATCGGGAAGTAGGTCGCCCGCAGCTGTTCGAGGGTCATGGTGGCGCCGAACTGTCCGTACAGCAGCCAGAACGTGCCGAAGCCGTGCGGCCTCATGCGTCACCGCCGGCAAGACGCAAGCCCAGCTGCACCACGTTGCTGCCGACGACGGGCAATGCATCGAACCTGGGCTGCAGGCCATGCATCTTGTGCCAATGTGCCCACGCCAGATCGAAGGTCGCGCATTTCAGCGTCTTGCTGCATCGGCATTCGATGAAGTGGCCACCTCTCGCCTCCAAACGCCGCCCGTCCAAGATGTAACGCGCCGCATGCCCCGCCGGACACGGGGGTAGCGCCCGAGGTGCTGTCTGCTGCTGCTGTGTCATGCTGCCTCCCTCAGCCTGGCCGCCACGGCGCTCGCTGCGCCGCAGGAGAACCAGACTGCGATCATCGGGCGCTCAGTCATGGGCGGCCTCCTTTGGATGTGCACAAGCAGGGCAGTCGGCCGCGAGTGCAGCGGCGATGGCCGCGATGTAGACACCCTTGCCGAGCGGGCTGACGCCGGCCAGGATCGACGCAGCGACGTGTGGCAATCCTGCGGAATCGTATTCGCCCGCGAGGAAGCGGCGGGCGGTATCAAGGTCAGCCACGGGCTTCCTCCCAATCGGTCAGGGTGAAGGCTGCACCGCAGTTCCTGCACTCGTAGTCGCGGCTGGCGCCAAAGTGGTCGTTGTACTCGGCGTCATCCTTCACGTAGGTGCGAACGCATGGTGGAACGTCGGTGAAGTCGAGGCATCCAGTCGACTCACAATCCGGGCAACGTCGGCGCATGTCGCGCAGCATCAGTTCAAGCATGGGCCGCTCCCCGGCGCACAGCCATTCGCGAGCGCCTGCGCAGCCGTTGCGGGATCTGGCCAACGGCCAGGCCGCTGTGACGCTGACGCGCCGGCCGGGTTATCCAGAGGTGGTGCAGCAGGGCGCCGCCGGCGGCGGGGCCCAGCAGGATCAGCAGAAGCTCAGCCAGCTGCACGACAGCTGCGGCGGTAAGGAAGACCTCAAGCGCGCCGAGCGCCGGCCAATATCGAGGCGTTTACCTTCGGTGACGCCACGCCCGTACTGGAATCGCGGGGCATCCTCGACTATCTGGAATGCTGGCAGAGCGGGCGCTACTACGAGCCGCCAGTCGACCTGCACGGCTTGTCCCGCACCACCCGTGCCAACCCCTACCTGCAGAGCGGTCTGACGTTCAAGCGCAACATGTTGGTCCGAACCTACCGGCCCCACAAGCTGCTCAGTCGGGAAGCGTTCGCGCAGCTGGCCATGGACTACACCACCTTCGGCATGGCCTACGTCGAGCGGCGGCGCGCAGTGTCCGGGGCCGCGCACGCCTTGGCGGTACCGCTGGCTCAATACATGCGCCGTGGCGTCGAGGCCGTGGAGTTCTTTCAGGTCCGTGTTGGCGGCATCGAGCACGAGTTCACCCACGGCGAGGTGTTCCAGCTGCGCGAGGCTGACCCTGACCAGGAGATCTACGGGTTGCCGGAATGGATGTCGGCGGTACAGTCGGCGTTGCTCAACGAATCGGCCACGCTGTTCCGGCGCAAGTATTACAACAACGGCTCACACGCCGGGTTCATCCTTTACCTGACCGATCCGCAGGCCGAGGACGGGGACGTGCAGAATCTGCGCGAAGCACTGCGCCAGTCACGCGGCCCCGGCAACTTCCGCAACCTGTTCGTGCATTCGCCGAACGGGAAGAAGGATGGCCTGCAGCTGATCCCGGTCAGCGAGGTTGCCGCGAGGGACGAATTCGCCGGCATCAAGAGCATTACCCGCGACGACATGCTCGCGGCACTGCGCGTGCCGCCGCAACTGCTGGGCATCGTGCCGCAAAACAGCGGTGGTTTTGGCTCTATCCGCGACGCGGCGACGGTGTGGGCGGCCATGGAGCTGGCCCCGCTGCAGACGCGCATGACCGCGATCAATGAGTGGCTGGGCGAGGACGTGATCCGGTTTGATCCGTTCGATTTGGGGGTAGCGGCGGGATGAACGCGGCCAATTAGCGTCAAGGCAGTCCGCAATTCGGACAAGGAAGAGAGGAAGAGCGGCGATAGGCTGCTGGCGCGGGAGCAGGTTCCTCTGCACGGAGTTGTGAGAGATCCGCCAAGCATGTTGGCTGGAGCGAGAAGATTGGCATGCTTGGTTGCAATGCCCTGGCGCTGATCAGTTGGTGTTGTTACGCGAGAGGGTGCATCGACTTTGCAACTTGTTGTATGGACGATGCGCCCGATGCATCCAAGACTACGACAGGGCGTGTCATATGGCGTCTTAGAAGTCGAATATACCCATGAGGATTAGAGTAGTTGATCAAAAGTATCATTTCCCCAATGTTGCGTCCGTTTGAGTATTACGCGAAGTTCTCGGGGCGCTCCGGGCTTAAAGAGTATTGGTTGTTCCATCTATTTTTTCTCTTAATTGCATTGGCACTTGAGGCCTTTAGCATAATTTGTTCTGCGCTTGCGCCGGAGCCTGTGGTCTGGGCCTGTATCGCACTGAAGATATTGGTATACCTGCTATTCGCCATCCCCCTATTGGCAGTGAATGTTCGTCGCCTTCATGATTTGGATCAAGGGGCTTGGCTCTTGTTGCTCCACTTCGTTCCGTTTGGTGGACTGGTAATACTGTTTTGGATGTGTATCCCCGGTACGGTTGGGGGAAATCGGTTTGGGCCAGAGCCTGGCGTGATTTGAATGCTGCGCCCTGTTAGTCCCTGACTTCGTTTGGCTGCCTTGTATATGGAAGGATTCTCGGAAATTAGCGGCTCTAAGGGCGGCCTCACTGTAGGGACTTGTCAGGTTGAAGGCGGTATGACTGAAGCGACGAAGTGCTGTTTCTTGTCGTGTGATAGCTAGTCAGTGTTAACGCAAAGAGCCACCTCAAGGGTGGCTCTTTCTTTATGCATTACCAGCTGTAGCTCATGCCCAACTGCGCACTGGTCTGGTGATAGCCGCTGGCCTGTTGCCTGGCCAACCCGGCCCAGGCCCCGAACCCGTTGGCAAACTTCAGCGAGGCACCCGCGCTGACTTCCGCACGGCTTCGGGGAATACGCGCGTCCACGCGCTCGTCGTCCATCCACACCTGCGACTCGGCGCGGGTGCGCAGCCAGTTGGCCGCGATATAGGGCTGTACATCCGTGCCACCACCGCCCCATCGGGTCACCCCGGACAGGCGCAGGCCCACTCGGCCGTACAGACCATCGGCATCCTGCGTGGTCACCACCGTGCCATTGGCCTCAGTGTGGCGCAGGTCATCCCACCGGTTGTAGCCCACCTGCAGCTGCGGCTCCAGGAAGATCCCACCGTTCTGCGAGCCACCCACGCGGAAGGCGTAGCCGGTTTCGATGGCGCCTTGCCAGCCGCGACTGTCGTACCGCTCGGTAGCAAGTGCCACGCCTTCAACGCGATTGCGGAACTGGGCGCGCTGCAACGAACCGTCCAGGTAGAAGCCGGCATACGGGTCCACTCCGTTGCCTGCACGCCACGTTCCGTAAACGCCCAGTGCTTCGCCCTTGACCTTGCCACGGGCGTAGTAACCGCTCAGCGGGTTGGTGGAGGTGCTGGTGGCATTGCCGCTGGACAGCATCACGCCCGCGCCGCTGCCGGCGTCATTGCGCCACACATCCGCGCCAACGCTCAGGGACTGGCTATTGCCGTGCACATCAAGCTGGCGGCTGACCGCATCGAAACCGGTGCGTGACCCATCGACCCGTGCCCAGGCGCGGCCGCTGTTCTGGCCGGCGTGACGGTCGTGATAGCCCAGGCGGAACAACGTCTGCGTTGCCTGCAGATTGGCCAGGTAGGCGCCACCTTCCGGGCGCAGCACAGGTACCGGCGGCTCGACCGGATCCACGGGATCGACCGGATCGACCGGATCGACCGGATCAACGCCACCGCCGCAACCGGGCAGTGTCGGGTCGGCATCGCAGGGGTCCGGGGCAGTCGGCAGTTGAGATCGCAAGTACCAGTTACCCGCATCCTTGAAGAGGAAGTAGTCGTACTGACCACCCACCGCGCGGCCGGCCAGGTCAAACTGGCCATTGGAGGCGCCGGCCACCGTGATCAGTTCGATGCCATTGACCGTCTGTGCGCCGGCGCCGCCCACGTTATTGACGCGCACGTTAGTCTGGCCGCTGGTGTCGCCGCCGATAACGAGTTTGTCCGAGACAGCGTCGTCGCCAGCCAAGACTGTATTGAACAGAAGCGTGCCGCCGTTGCCGCTGTAGTTGCCGCTGACGTTCAAGGTATGGAACGCGCTGCCGTCGCCGAGTGCTATCTCGGCACCGGCCCCCAGCGAGAGCGTGCCGGTGGAACTATTGTCGCTCAATTGCCAGCGTGCGTTCTCCAACGCCATGGAGGTGACATCGCGCGTCGCACCCGTCAACGCTGCTCCGTTGACGAGAGAGACGTCGATAAGACTGGCTCCCGCATTGTCGATGTTGCCTTCCAGCTGACTGCTATCGACAGTCAGTCTCACCACGGCCTCATCGCCGTTGATCAGCACTATGTTGCCGTCGCCACCACGGAGATGGGCGCCATTGCGAATAGTAAATGCTGCGAGGAATGGATCAAGGCTTCCATCTGCATCGATATAGATGGCTGCGCCAGTTCGGCCTTCGACAGTAGATCCATCAATGACAACTTCAGCGGGGTCTTCAGGAGTGAAGCGGACATCGAATTGGCCGGCAATGCCGTATGTATCGCCGATAATTACGCTGCCATTGCGTGCAAGCACACTTGCGCCGCCCGAAATCCAAAGACCTGTGCCAGCGTCAAACGGATCGCTGGCTGATATGGCACTGCCATCAACGCTGCTGGCGTCCAGCTCGAGCGTGGTGCCACCGGAAACTACGGCGCCTATACCCGTGCCAAATAGACTGCTACGCAGGATACGTGCTACTCCGCCGCCGTTGGCGCCAGAGCCAGCCGAATAATTGAGGCTAAGCGCACGCCCAGAGTCGCTACGGACCATTGCGTCCGCCATCTGGAGATTCGATCCTCCAACCACCCGGATTCCCATGGGTGAACCCGACGCTGGGATAAAGGCGGTGGATTGGCTGAACGTGACGCTGGAGTTTGCATCTGCGTTGACGGCCAACGTACTGGCGCCTGCGCCGACGACAAGCTCTGCGCCGCTCAGCAGCCAGCTCTCAGGGGTGTCCCCTGCGTTGACTTCGGCTCGCTGTCCGGGGCCGAGCGTGGCTGCCACGCCAGGACCAGCCAGGCTAAGAAGTACACATGCCCACAGCGTATTGAACTTTGCAGGTTGTCGCGTGGAAAGTCTGTTCATCATGAAGTTCCATCAGGGGAATGATGCCGAAGGCCAAAGCCGAAGCTGTCTTCTGGAAATGGTCGCAACATCTCGGCGCGCCGAGATGTTGCACCTGACGGAAAATATGATCCATACAACTAGTTGCAATCGCCCCGGGGTGCTCGGTTGAGATCAATCGATTGATACCACTGAAAGCGATCTCCGACCAGGCGAAAACAACGGCGCCGTCTATGGGCGGCGCCGCATTGCATCAGCAGTTGCAGATTCTTACCAGCCGTAGCTCATGCCCAACAGCGCACTCGTCTGGTGGTAACCACTGGCCTGCTGCCGGGCCAACCCCGCCCAGGCGCCAAACCCATTGGCAAACTTCAGCGAGGCACCCGCGCTGACTTCCGCACGGCTACGGGGGATACGCGCATCAACGCGCTCGTCGTCCATCCACACCTGCGACTCGGCGCGGGTGTGCAGCCAGTTGGCCGCGATGTAGGGCTGCACAGCGGTCCCGCCGTCGCCCCATCGGGTCACCCCGGACAGACGCAGGCCGACGCGGCCATACAAACCATCGGCGTCCTGCGTGGTCACCACCGTGCCGTTGGCCTCGGTGTGGCGCAGATCGTCCCAGCGGTTGTAGCCGACCTGCAACTGCGGTTCCAGGAAAATCCCGCCGCTTTCTGCACCGCCCACGCGGAAGGCGTAGCCGGTTTCGATGGCGCCTTGCCAGCCGCGACTGTCGTACCGCTCGGTAGCAAGTGCCAAGCCTTCAACGCGATTACGGAACTGGGCGCGCTGGACCGAACCGTCCAGGTAGAAGCCGGCATACGGGTCCACTCCGTTGCCTGCACGCCAGGTGCCGTAGACGCCCAGTGCTTCGCCCTTGACCTTGCCACGGGCGTAGTAGCCGCTCAGCGGGTTGGTGGAGGTGCTGGTGGCATTGCCGCTGGACAGCATCACGCCCGCGCCGCTGCCGGCGTCATTGCGCCACACATCCGCGCCAACGCTCAGGGACTGGCTATTGCCGTGCACATCAAGCTGGCGGCCGACCGCATCGAAACCGGTGCGTGACCCATCTACCCGTGCCCAGGCGCGGCCGCTGTTCTGGCCGGCGTGACGGTCGTGATAGCCCAGGCGGAACAACGTCTGCGTTGCCTGCAGATTGGCCAGGTAGGCGCCACCTTCCGGGCGCAGCACAGGTACCGGCGGCTCGACCGGATTCACGGGATCGACCGGATCGACCGGATCAACGCCACCGCCGCAACCGGGCAGTGTCGGGTCGGCATCGCAGGGGTCCGGTGCAGTCGGCAGCTGGGAGCGCAGATACCAGTTGCCCGCATTCTTGAACAAGAAATAGTCGTACTGCCCGCCGACCGCGCGGCCCACCAAGTCAAACTGGCCGTTAGAGGCGCTGGCCACGGTAACGAGTTCAATGCCATTGATCGTCTGCGCACCGGCCCCGCCCACGTTGTTGACCCGCACGTTGGTCTGGCCGCTGGTGTCGCCGCCGATGACCAGCTTATCCGAGGCGGCATCGTCGCCGGCCAGCACGGTGTTGAACAGCAGCGTGCCGCCGTTGCCGGTGTAGTTGCCGGTGACGTTGAGGGTGTGGAAGGCGCTGCCGTCGCCGAGAGCGACTTCGCCGCCAGCGCCCAGCGCCAACGTGCCCGTGGAGCTGTTGTCACTGAGCTGCCAGCGTGCGTTGTCCACGCGCATCGAGGTGATGTCACGGGTAGCACCGGTCAAGCCGGCGCCATTGCTGAGCGCCACATCGAGGGTGCTGCCAACGGTGTTGAGAATATTGCCGGTGAGGCGCGAGTCGTCGATGTTGAAACCGATGATGGCATCTGGGGCTTCGACAAACAGCAGGTTCCCGTTACCGCCAGCGAGTTCGCCGTTGTTCCTTACGGTAAAGACCGCGGCGGTCGGCGGGGAGGTTGTGGCGCGCGAGGGCGCGACGTAGATCCCCGATCCGGTACCGCCTTCGACGCGTGATGCATCGATCACGACATTGGATGACCCGCCTACATTGGTGTCGACCGCATACATGCCATCTCGCGCACCGATCACGGCGCTGCCGTTACCGATGAGAACATCCGCCGTACCGATCACCAGCAGCCCATTGCCACCAGTCAGAGTCATTGAGCCATTGGCAAGCCCTTCCACCCGTGTGGCATCCAGCGTGAGTAATGCTCTCTGGCCCGCCTCGGTGGTTGAGACGCTTGCCCCCAAGCCAAGGCCGGTGAGCGTGCTCCTGCGTACCGTCGCTTCGGACGAGGGCAGCCCGCCGGTGAAGGTGGATGCCAGCGACAATGCCCGGCCAGTGGCATTGCTGATTACAGAGTCCTGGATGTCAGCCTGAGAGTTAGAAAGGCGGATGGCACCTGTGCTGGTATTGCCCGTGACCTGGCCACCTGACAAGTTAAGGATTGAGCTGTCAGTGGCGTTGATGCTCAGCGTCTGGCCGCCCGGAAGGACCTGTAGGTTCGCCCCGGTCAATGCCCAACCCTCCGCCGTATCGCCGGGCTGAACCGTCCCGGATTGGCCCGGTGTCAGTGTGGCCGCCTGTGACGTGGCGGTGAGGGCAAGGGTGGCTGTGATGGCAACCGAGAGGGTGGTGCCTACTGCGAAATTCATAATGATCTCCAGGGGGGGCGCACCGTGCGGATCAATGAGTAACCCCGTACGGTGAAATAAATGTGATCGGCCGCGCTTCTAGGTAGCGCAGTACCACGGCCACGTCGCCTCATCGGGGGGGCAGAGCGGAGCGGAGCGCAGTGTGCGCGGTCGAGAAAGTGTGATCCATGCAACAAATTGCAATTGATCAGGCGAATCTGAACAGGTGGAGGTTTGGCGCTGCGCAGGCAGCTGTTGACCTAGCGCGCGCACTCGTCTCCCCTCCACGCCTGCGCACTTCTTGGGGTGCTTTTTCCGCACTTCCTGCAGCACGGCCCAGCCCCCGCCCTGTATGGGTCTTTGCCAGCCTTCAGGGACCGACCGGCCCTGCGGTTCCCTGCGCGAGAGGGGGCGTTTTCGGACCTTCCCATGCCTGAGCCGGCGCCCCAAAAAAACAGATGGCCACGGGAAAATGGCAATCAAGCAATCGATACACCGGATGCACGCGGCAAGTGATTGATTGTAAAGGATATGTGGTGATTGCTTTTGGGGGCAATTTTGAGCAATTTCCGAACGGGGAACTTGCAATGTCATTGATTCATAAGGAAATTATTTCAGGCCCGGATTGCCTTCCCGAAAAGCAATCAGGTTGCTTGGATGTTGCCTTATTATTGCCATTGATATAGGTACATAAGTTATTGTATTTAAAGTAATTTATTGGACTTGGTGCGGGGTGGTTGCAAAAATTGCTCATTCCCCGTGGTCATCGGTTTTTTTCCTTAAACGGGCGGGGACGCGCCGGCGTCCACTGTGGTCGCTCTCTCGCTCTCTCGCTCTCCCCGGCGCCGCCCTTCAACGCCGTCAGGACGATCCCCAGCTTTGTCGCAGTCGTTGCGATGGCCAGCCGTATCCTCTCCGCCTATGACGCTGCCCGACGACTTCGAATGGAAGACCCCGCATGGCGCCCTCGGCCCGGACACTTTGCTCGAGCATCGTGGCGTCGCTGTCGTCCAGATGCATCACAGCATCGATGGGGTATGGCGAGCGACCTTGGGGCGCTACAAGTTCCCTGCAGACGGGCTGCGGGTGTGTACCGACTACGATCAGGGCCGCAGCGGTGCCGAGACCTGGGTGTGCCGGCACCAGGTACGACTACGTGCGGACGTGGACAAGATTGTCCAGTGGCGTGAGGCCGTGCAGGGCAACCGTTTGCTAAAGGAAACGTTGCCGCATCCATTTCCTTGAGGCAGCGCCCTGCAGGGAGTTAGGCGACGGCCTGCATCAGCCGCTCGATGAAGAACTGCAGGGAGCCCGCGACCCCCGATAGCACCTCATGGCAGAACGTTGGATCTGCCAGCAAGATCGAGCCGATGATTGCGAAACCAGAAGATGCAATCACTAGGTCAGAGCTGGACGCCAATGACGCGGGAAGAACGACCTCTTGATGGTGTCTGATCACACCGAGCAAGGTTGATATCCGTGCGTCGGTGAAGGCGTGGGATCGCTCAACCTGTTGTTTGAAATCTAGAAGCTCTTCGTGCACAGCTTTTACGTGCCTATCTAGCTCATCGATCTTGTTAGGGAGTTGGCCCCCTATGCCGTATATGGATCCGAATGAGCTGGAATCAGGCAGGGGTTTCGGCGCAAAGTCGGCGGGAGTGAGGTGTGCCACCTTGAGCGCATTCCGCGCGCCAGAGAATGCTGCGAGCATTGAGATGAGTGCCCCCCCGATGACCAGGATCAAGCCGAGGTAAGTAATGGACCTGACCGGATAGTGCGTGGCCAGCAGCAGCGATAGTGCGATCACCAAAAGAGCCGTGACCACGAAATATAGATACTTCATGGCTTAGTTTCCTCGTTTCGAGTCGATGACGGCTCTCTGTGTAAAGATTCTGGCCGAAGCTGCGTGTACCGCTTCAACTCGTTCCAAGAAGTGTGAAGCGTTACCGCCGCCACCTCGGGAATATCGTAGCTCTGCTCAAACAATCGAGATGTGGCCTCGTGGCGAAGGTCGTGGAAGCACAGGTCGACAATCCCCAGGTCGCTGCAGGCGCGGGTGAATGAGGTGCCTACGGATTTTGAGTTGAAGGGGAAGATGCGGTCGTCGCCCTCGATCCGCGGCTGGCGCTGTACCAGCGCCCAGGCATCGCCGAGCAGCGGGAACGTCCGGTGATTACCGATCTTGCTGCGCGGGTGCTTGGCATCCCTGAGCATCGCCGTGCGGTTCTTTGTGTCGAGGTCGGACCACTGGAGTCGGGTGATCTCGCTCTCGCGCTTCGCCGTCAGGATGGCGAAGGTGATGATGTCGCTCATGGGGATCACAGAGCGCCAGGCTGCGGCAGCGTAGTGCTCGTGCAGTCGCTGCAGTTCTTCCGCAGTGGGGCGCCGGTCGCGTTGCTTGGACTTGCCCACCAGCTTGAACAGCCGCAGGACGGGCCTTGCCTCTGCCACAGGGTCCGTCGCCGACTTCACGCCTTTCATCGGCCCGGCCAGCTTGAGCAGCTCCGACAGGAACCCCAGCTCAACGTTCATGGTCGCCGGCGCGCAAGGGGGGATAATGTGCCCCTTCGCATTCATGTGGTTGCCTTGCACGCGACGGCGCGCATGCTCGATCACATCGGTGGCCGTCAGGTTTCGGGCCACGATGGTGCCTAAACCCTCACGGATGCGGCTGAGGTTGCCTGCTTGGGTAGCGCCAAGCGCCTTCACCGAGGCCAGTTCATCGGTCCGCCAGTCGATCAGCTGATCGATGGTCAGGTTCTCGCCGGGTGTACCGCCGCGAGCCTCGTAGTCGGCCTGYTCGCGCTCGATGCGTTCCGCCCAGGTCTTGGCGGCAGTTTTGGTTGGGAAGGTGCGGTATTGGTCTTTGTGGCCCTTGCGGCGCACCATTGCGCGCCAGCGGCCGTTGCGGTTTTGCAGCGTTGCCATCGTTGTGCCATTCCATGTTGTGCCAATCCATCGCTGGCACAAAAATGCTACAGCTGATTGGGAATTACCGGGCAAAACCGGGAAAAATCGGGTGTAACTGTGTATCCCTATATCGTCTTAAGTGCATGAAAACATTGAATTCCGAGCAGATCCGCCTGTGCGTGGCCCCCATGATGGACTGGACCGACCGCCATTGCCGGTACTTCCACCGGCTGCTGGCACCGGGCGCACGGCTGTACACCGAGATGGTCCACGCCAACGCGGTGATCCACGGCGATCGCGAGCGCCTGCTCGGGTTCGACGGCAGCGAGCATCCGCTGGCGCTGCAGCTGGGCGGCAGCGATCCGATCCTCCTCGCGCAGGCGGCGCGCATCGCCCAGGACTGGGGCTACGACGAGGTCAATCTCAACTGCGGTTGCCCCTCTGATCGGGTCCAGGCCGGGCGCTTCGGTGCCTGCCTGATGCGCGAGCCGGTGCTGGTGGCCCAGTGCGTGGCGGCCATGGTCGCTGCGGTCGACATCCCGGTCACGGTCAAGTGCCGATTGGGTGTTGATGAGGACAACGACTACGAAACCTTCGTCAACTTCGTCGATCAATCTGCCAACGCCGGTAGCGCGATGTTCATCGTGCACGCCCGCAACGCGTGGTTGAAGGGCTTGTCGCCGAAGGAGAACCGCGAGGTGCCGCCGCTGCGCTACGACTGGGCGCACCGGCTCAAGGCCGACCGCCCGGCGCTGCAGATCGTGCTCAACGGCGGTCTGGCCACGGTCGAGGCCGCGCAGGCCCAGCTGCCCGCGCTGGACGGGGTCATGCTGGGCCGTGCCGCCTACCACGACCCCTACGTGCTGCATCAGCTCGAGGCGGCCCAGACCGGTGCGGCGCTGCAGCCGCGCGAGGCACTGCTGCGCGCCATGCGTCCCTACATCGAGGAGCAGCTCGGCCGCGGCCTGGCCCTCAAGCACATCACCCGCCACCTGCTCGGCCTGTTCCACGGCCAGCCGGGCGGCCGGGCGTTCCGGCAGGTGCTCAGCGAAGGCGCGCATCGCGCTGGCGCCGATTGGGACCTGATCGAGCAGGCGCTGGCGATCACCCGCGCCCAGGCCGAACGCGTCGCTGCGTGAGCCGCGTCACCTTGTCTGCTTGACAAGGGGCCCACTTTAGCCGCCAATGTTCACTTAGATGAACGGAGTGGGGGCCCAATCGGAAAAGTTCAGACCGGATTCACTGCATAAACCCAAGAATTCGCTAAGGATTTGTAAAACGCCGGCTGATGCTGGCGGTTGCCGATTCACAACTTTTGAACGTTTAGCCGCGCTCCGCTAGGATCAGACCGATGTTCTCCGTGACCTGCCACCGCCGTCTTGCCGTCCTCGCCCTGCTGGCGACGGGCGCCGCTGCCGCCATCGGCAGTGCATCGGCACAGGAGCATGATCCGGCACGCGCCGAGATGATCCGGGCCTCCCGGGGCGCACCGCCGGAACGGTCGCTGTCCGATGCGGTCCGCCGCGTCCAGCGCACCACCGGCGGCCACATCCTGGGTGCCGAGCGGGTGCCCTACGACGGTCGCGACATCAACCGGGTCAAATACATGGACGACCGCGGTCGGGTCCGCTACATGGACGACCCCGCGCCGGCACGTTCACAGCCCCGCGCACCACGATCGGATATGTCTTCACTACGCGGCGATAACCCCTGAACAGGGATAGTTGTCCGTAATCATCTGTATTCCACTGGCCTCAGGCCATACCCAGGACACTAGGGAGAGTTCATGCGTATCCTTCTGGTCGAAGACGAAGCCCCGCTGCGGGAAACACTGGCAGCCCGGCTCAAGCGCGAAGGCTTTGCCGTCGATGCCGCGCAGGACGGTGAGGAAGGTCTGTACATGGGCCGCGAAGTGCCGTTCGACGTGGGCATCATCGATCTGGGCCTGCCGAAGATGTCGGGCATGGAACTGATCAAGGCGCTGCGCGACGAGGGCAAGAAATTCCCGGTGCTGATCCTCACCGCACGCTCGAGCTGGCAGGACAAGGTCGAGGGCCTCAAGCAGGGCGCCGACGACTACCTGGTCAAGCCGTTCCATGTCGAAGAACTGCTGGCCCGCGTCAACGCGCTGCTGCGCCGCGCCGCTGGCTGGAGCAAGCCGACGCTGGAATGCGGCCCGGTCGCGCTGGATCTTGCCGCGCAGACGGTCAGCGTCAGCGGCAGCAACGTGGACCTCACCAGCTATGAGTACAAGGTGCTCGAATACCTGATGATGCATGCCGGTGAACTGGTCTCCAAGGCCGACCTCACCGAGCACATCTATCAGCAGGATTTCGATCGCGATTCCAACGTGCTGGAAGTGTTCATCGGTCGCCTGCGCAAGAAGCTCGACGCCGATGGCGAACTCAAGCCGATCGAAACCGTGCGTGGCCGCGGTTACCGTTTCGCGATTCCGCGCAACGAGGGCTGAGCCCTGCAGGGCGATTGAACGATGTCAGGCCGTCTGTGGTTCTTCAAACGCTGGCGGCCGCGCTCCCTGCAGGCGCGCCAGTTGCTGGCCGCCTCGGTGGGCCTGGTCGCGTTCCTGGCCATCGCCGGCTACGCGCTGGATGCGGCCTTCGCCGATACGGCGCGCGCCAACCTCCAGGAGCGCCTGAAAAACTACGCCCGGGCATACGCGGCCGGGATCGACTTCACCCGTGACCGCTCGCTGTACATCCGCGAGCAGCCACCGGATCCGCGCTTCGACATGCCCGGCAGCGGCCTCTACCTGCAGGTCGTGATGCCCGAAGGCAAAGGCAACTCGTTGTCGGCCGAAGGGCCGATGCTGCCGAGCGCCGGCCTGCTGGCGCCGCTGCGGGAGGTGTTTGAAGGCCCCCTGCCGATGGTCCAGATCGATGGCAGCCAGGGCTCGGTGTATCGCTATGGCATGGGCCTGGTCTGGGATGCCGAAGCCGATCCAACCACTGAATTTCCGTACACCATCTATGTGATGGAAGACTCGCGCGCGCTTGGCGCGCAGCTGCGCGTCTTCCGTGGCCGCGTTTGGTTCTGGATGGGCGGTGCCGGCCTGATCCTGCTGATGCTGCAGACCGTGATCCTGCAGTGGAGCCTGCGCCCGATGCGGCGCGTGATCACCGAACTGACCAAGGTGCAGCGTGGCGAAACCGCGCGCATGAGCGAGCGCCACCCGCGTGAGTTGGAGCCGCTCACCGACAGCATCAACGCCTTCATCGAAAGCGAGCGCGAAAACCTCGAGCGCCAGCGCAACACCCTGGCCGACCTCGCGCACAGCCTGAAAACACCGCTGGCGGTGCTGCGCACCCAACTGGACAGCGGCGCGCAGGACCAGGACCTGCGGCAGGAATTCGACGTGCAGCTACGGCGCATGAACAACCTGGTGTCCTACCAGTTGGCGCGCGCGGCTTCGTCGGGCCACAAGCTGTTCTCGGCGCCGCTGCCGATCGAGTCCAACGCCGAAGAGATTGTGCGCGGGCTGGAGAAGGTCTACGCCGGCAAGGGCGTGCTGTGCGAATTCGATATCGATGAAGCCGCGCGCTTCCATGGCGAACCGGGCGATCTTCAGGAGCTGCTCGGCAACCTGCTGGAGAACGCCTTCAAGTGGGCCAACCGTCGTGTGCTGCTCACCGCCAAGCCGTTGCCGGCGCCGGGCGCACGGCGTGCCGGGCTGGTGCTGTCGGTGGATGATGATGGCCCGGGCATTGCCCCGGAGGACGTTGCCAAGGTTCTGCAGCGTGGCGTGCGCGGCGACGAGCGCGTACAGGGCCACGGCATCGGCCTGTCGATCGTGCAGGACCTGATCAAGGATTACCGTGGCGAACTGCAGGTCAAGCGTTCGCCCGAACTGGGCGGTGCGCGTTTCGAAGTGAAGCTGCCGCCCGGGCCGTAAGGTCCGTCAGTTCCGGACATTGCATCGACCAACGGTCGATGCCTACCGGGGCGTGGTGACGTGCAGGGCAGCGGATGACGGTTGGTGGTTGTCCGCCAGGCCCGGCGGCTCGCCGTAGAAACGGCGCAGATGCGCGGCAACCGTCGGCATCTCCTGCTGCAGCAGATCCGGCGCGGAGAAGTGGTACTCGGTGACCACCGCGAAGAATTCTTCCGGGGCTTCGGCCGCATACGGATCGATCAACGTGTCGCGGCCGCGATCGACCTGCGCGCAGAACGCGTCGTAGGCGGTCTGGAAATCCCTGGCCCATTGCCGCTGCCAGTCGCGCGGCAGCGGCGGGGTGCCATCGATGGCGCCGTCCAGTGCGTCGATCTTGTGCGCCATCTCGTGCACGGCCACGCAGTAGCCGGCATGCGGATCGGCGATGTCGGCCTGGATATCGGCCCACGACAGGATCAGCGGGCCGCTGTCCCAGGATTCGCCGATGAGCTCGTCATCCCACTCATGCAGCACGCCGGCGGCATCGACATGGCTGCGCTGCACCCGGAAGGCATCGGGATAGACGATCAGCTGCGACCAGCCGCGCAGGCCAACCTCACCCAGTTCCAGCAACGGCAGGCAGCACAACGCGGCCAGCAGTACGCCGTCGCCTTCGTCCAACTGCAGGTTGCCGACCGGGCTGATGGTTTTTTCGTGCAGGAAGCGCGCACTCAGGGTGTGCAGACGCTCGCGGCGTTCCCCGTCCAGTCCGCGCAGCCACGCGGCGCGTTGGCAACTTTGCTGCCACAGGTCTGCATCAATGGCGCGCGGCGTGCGCCGCAACCAGCCCCACATACGTTCGATCAGCGGAACATGCCCGGCAGGAAGCTGTGCCACTTCGGCGCGCGCAGGCGCGGCAGCACGTCGTCATCGCTGCCGCCGCCACCCGTGCTGCCGCCGCTGGCGGCGCTGGGCTTGGCCGCAGGCGCACGTGCCGCCGGTGCGGCTGCAGGCGCGGTGCGCTCGCTTTCGGCCGGCGAATACACGCAGCCGCCCCGCCCCGTGCTGGTCAGCGCATCGGAAGCGTGCGCGGCCAAGGGGGCCATCAGCAGGATCAGGCAATGGGCGAACGGGCGCATCGTCGACATCCGGAAGGCGGGTCAGCTTTCGATTCTAGCCCGATTCAGCGCCGCGATTGGAAGCCCTCCGGCAGGCAGCGGATCGGGCTTTCCCGCATAATTTTCCCGATCACCTGATGGAAGCTGCCGTGGACGACCGCCAACTGCTGGCCAAACTGGGCGCCGGACGCCTGTCCGGCGATGCCCTGGCCCGCGAACTGGGCCAGACCCGGGCTGCAATTTGGAAGCGGATTCAAGGACTTAGGGCGGCCGGCGTGGAAGTCGAAGGGCGCGCCGGTGAGGGCTATGGGCTTACCCGGCCGTTGGACCTGCTGGAACCGGAGACCATCCGCGCCGGCTTGCCCAAGGTCACCCAGGCCCTGCTGCAGTCGCTGCAGGTCGCCTGGACTGTGGACTCCACCAACGCTGAATTGCTGCGCTGCAGCGCGCCTGAACAGGGCGTTCGCGTCCTGCTGGCCGAGCGCCAGACCGGCGGCCGTGGCCGTCGCGGCCGGACCTGGGCCTCGCCACTGGCCGCCAACGTCTACCTGTCGGTGCTGCGCCTGTTCTCCGGTGGCCTGGTCCGCCTGAGCGGCCTGAGCCTGGTGGCCGGCATCGCGGTGGCCGAGGCGCTGCACGACCTGGGCTACGTGCAGGCAGGGTTGAAGTGGCCGAACGATCTGATGGTGGACGGACGCAAGCTGGTCGGCCTGCTGGCCGAGGGCGGCGGCGAATATGCCGGCCCGGCGCGCGCGGTGATCGGTATCGGCATCAACGTCCACATGCCGGCGGCATCGGCGGCGCAGATCGCCCAGCCGTGGATCGACCTGGACACCCTGGCCGGCGCGCCGGTAGACCGCAATACCGTGGTGGCCGCCGTGCTGGCGCGGCTGTTGCCGGCGCTGGAAACCTTCGATGCGCAGGGGCTGGCGCCGTTCCTGCCGCGCTATGCCGAACTGGACCTGCTGCAGGGCAAGACCGTGCGCGTGGAGCAGGGCGGACAGTGGCGCGAAGGCGTCGCGCTGGGGCTGGCCGAAGATGGCGCGCTGCGCGTGCGAATCGATGGCGTGGAGCAGCATGTGCATGCCGGCGAAGTCAGCGTGAGGGCGCAATGAGCGACTGGTTGTTCGACCTGGGCAATTCCCGGTTCAAGTTCGCACCGTTGCAGGGTGCGCGTGCCGGCGATGTGCAGGCCTGGCCGCACGGTGCCGAAGCAATGCCCGCCGACGCGCTGCAGGCGCTGCCCAGTGGCGGGGTGGCCTATGTGGCCAGCGTTGCCGCGCCCGCCCTGACGCGCAGCATGCTGGCGATCCTGCAGGGGCGCTTTCAACAGGTTCGGGTGGCGCGCACGCAGGCGCGCTATGCCGGGGTGCAGGTGGCCTACGCCGACCCAGGGAAGTTCGGCGTGGATCGCTTCCTGGGCCTGCTGGCCGTGGCCGAACGTGGCGAAGCGGTGGTGGTGGCCGGTGTCGGCACGGCATTGACCATCGATCTGCTCGACGCCGACGGGCTGCATCGCGGCGGCCGCATCGCGGCCTCGCCCACCACCATGCGCGAAGCGCTGCATGCGCGTGCGGTGCAGCTGCCGGCCACGGGCGGGGACTACAGCGAGTTCGCCAATGACACCGCCGATGCTCTGGCCTCCGGCTGCGACGGGGCGGCGGTGGCATTGATCGAACGCAGCCGCCTGCAGGCGGCCGAGCTGCTGGGCAGCATGCCGACACTGCTGGTGCATGGCGGTGGCGCACCGGCCTTGATGCCGCTGCTGGTGGATGCGCACTTCCAGCCGGCGCTGGTGCTCGATGGCCTGGCGCGCTGGGCCGTGCACCAGCCTGCGGACGCAGGGTAGGATCCCCGCATGCTGACCCGTGCCCTGATCGTCGTGCTGGCCATCCTCAACCTGGGGGTGGCGTTGTGGTGGATGTTGCGTGGCGACCCGGTGCCGGCCGCGCCCGCCCCGACTACCGGCGTGGCGCAGCTGCAGTTGCTGCCGACCACCGGTAGTCCGCCGCCGGCCGCCAGGGTGGCGGCCGCGCCAACCCAGGCATTGGATGATGTGACGCCCGAGCCGACGCCGGCGCCGGCGCCGGTCGCCACGCCCGCTGCGGCCATCACCGAGCCGGCGACCGCCAGCGTGACTGCAGCGCCGGCACCGACGTCGACACCTGCCGTGGTCCCGCCAACCCCTGCGCCGGCTGTCGCACMTGCGGCTGCTCCCACGCCGGTCGCCGCCGCGCCGGCGCAATGCGTGAGCCTGGGGCCCTTCGCCGACCGTGCCGCCGCCCAGGCCGCGCAGGCCAAGGCCGGTGCATCACTGCGCAGTACCCGCCTGCGTGAGATCGCCGATGCCGGGGCTACCCGCTACCGGGTGCTGCTGCCAGCCGCCGCCAGCCGCGACGAGGCACAAGCCACGGTCAAGCGGATCGTGGCGGCCGGGGTGAGCGATTACTACATCATTGCCCAAGGCGAAGAGACCAACGCCATCGCCCTGGGCCAGTACCGCAACCGCGAGGGCGCCGAACGCCGCATGGCCGCACTCAGCGCCGCCGGCTTCAACGCCCGCATGGTCGCCAGCGGCGGTGATGGCAGCGCGCAGTGGTGGTTGGATGCGACCCTCGCCGATCAGGCCGACCCCGGTGCGGTGCGCCAACGCAGCGGCGCGGCCCAGCAGCGCTCGCTGGACTGTGCGCGGTTGCGCTAGAATTCGTGCTCCGCGACGGCCCATGCCGCTCGCCGTGCCTTTGCCGGCATAGCTCAGTTGGTAGAGCAACCGCCTTGTAAGCGGTAGGTCCCCAGTTCGAATCCGGGTGCCGGCACCATTTCCCGCATCGCCCTTCCGCCCGACAGGGCCCGCTTGCGAGCGTTACTGCGTCTGCGCGTACCGATACGACAACAACGACTTCACCAGGAACGTCACCTGCGTGGCCGAGCGCGCATCCACGCGCATCACCGGCAGGCGGAAACCGGCATCCAACAGCGCCTGCCGCACGTCGGGCACCAGCAGCTCGGGATGTTCGTCGGTGCGGGTGATGCCCACCGCCAGGCTGGCCTGCGGCGCGATCCGCGAGAACTCGTTCAGCAGTTCCACCGTTGAAGCGATCGGCTCGGGGTGGCGCGCGCTGACCAGCACGATCACCCCCAACGCGCCTTCGCAGACCATCGGCCACATGAAATCCAGGTAGCGTTGGCCGGGCACCCCGTAGATGTGCAGCAGTTCGCCGTCGTCCAGCTCGATCGAGCTGTAGTCCAGCGCCACCGTGGTTTCGACCTTGTCACCGTACGCGTCTTCGCTCAGCGGCATTTCGGTGCTGACCGGCTCGACATCGGAGATCGCGCGTACCGCGGTGGTCTTGCCCGCGCCCATGCCACCGACGAAAACCAGCTTGTTGGCGGGCTGGCTCATGATGCGGCTCCCTGGAACAAGGTGAGGCCGAAGCGTCGCGCCACCCAGGAGAAGAAGCGTGAATCGGTGGTGTCGCCGCGGCGTTCAGAAC
Source organism: Stenotrophomonas sp. P5_A9 (assembly GCF_056400525.1). Taxonomy (NCBI): domain Bacteria; kingdom Pseudomonadati; phylum Pseudomonadota; class Gammaproteobacteria; order Lysobacterales; family Lysobacteraceae; genus Stenotrophomonas; species Stenotrophomonas sp. P5_A9. The sequence continues at coordinate 58,968 of NZ_JBFULC010000017.1, read as the reverse complement.
GGGTCACGGGGGCTTCCTCGGTCAAGGCAAGGCCACTGGCAAGGGCGGCCGAAAAGAGCAACTGGGCGGTGTCGTGCGGTATGCCACAGGCACCGGCCAACGCGCTGGCACGCCACGGGCGCGCGTGCAGGCGCGCGATCGGCAGCAGCCAGTGGCCGGGCACATCCTCGGCATTGAGGTCGGGCCATTGGCGCAGCCGCAGCGAGGCCTGCCCGGCCGCTGCGGGCAGCAGTTCGGGACGATGGCGGGCAATGCAGAAAAACAGCGCTTCGAACGAATGCCGCTGCGGCAGTCGATACGCGTACTGATGCTGGAAGGTCTGCGCATCGATGGCGGTCGGCGACCAGGTCGCATCGTCCAGTTGCGCGGCCACCTCGGCCAGCGTGGTGGACGCGGGCAGGGCGATGCTGCGTGTGCCCGGGTCGACCAGCAGCGTCATCGCACCGCGTTGCAGCAGGTGCATGCCGGTCGACGGTGCACCGTGTTGGGCCAGCTGCAGCAGCAGCGGCGTGCCCTGCGCCGAAGCAGTCGCCTCCGGTGCGGCCAGCAGCAGCGTGGAGAGCTGTTCGTTGAGATCGCGGACGGTGGCGCCGTGCGGCAGTTCACCGCGCGCGCTGGCATCGAAGCGGCGCGCGATGACCAACGTCGGTACGCCCTGCGCACGCGCCTGGGCAAGCGCACCGGCGCCGGCGGCATGGTCCAGGCCGATCACCAGCAGGTCCACGGTCTGCGCGGACCACGCCTGCAGGGCCACGTCCAAGCGCTCGGCGAGCAGCATCGAGCTGGCCAGCTTGAGCCGGGTCTGGTGCAACAGATCGAGCCCGATCGAGGCGATCTGGAAGGTACGCATGGGGGTTTTCATGGGGGTGCCAAAGCGGCCGGTCATCGCATGCCTTGGGCACGCTGCGGCGCGGAGATCCCGCGCGGCCTGCGCCGCACGGGACATGCATCGATCAGCTGAAGTCCAGGGTCTTTTCGAAGGCCTTCAGTTCGTGCCGCGACATCGCCAGATTGGCCTTGGCGCGGTCCATGATCACGTACAGGAACAGCACCGGGTTGCTCTCCAGCGGGCGGATCAGGTGGTACTGGGTGCCCAGGCTGATCAGGATGTCTTCGATGCTGTCGGCCAGGCCCAGCTGCTCGGCCACGCGACGCTTGGTGCGCACCACGTCGGTGTTGCCGGCCGCGGCCAGTTCCAGGTTGATATTGCCGCCGCCGACGGTGGCCAGGGCCATGCCGCTATCACTGTCGACCAGGGCCGCGCCGACGAAACCGGCGACCGCGTTGAGCTTTTCCAGATTGAGATTGGACATGAAAATCCTTGTGAGTCAGGCAAAGAGGTAGACAGGCCGAAGACCCGTCCGAAGGCACTGCAGAAAGAGGACGATCAGGCGGCGCGAGCGCGCAGCACGGCTTCAAGACGGGTGGCGCATTCGCGCGCATGGAACAGCAGCACGGCCATGTTGAGCGCATGTGCGCCCACGGCGGTGAGGGTCAGCGGCTTGTCGCCCTGGATGCGGATCAGCACCACGTTGCCCTGGCGCGTACAGATGGTGGCGTAGTCGGCTTCGCTCAGCGCCAGTTCGCGCGAGACGGTCTCACCCAGGGTGAGGAACGAGTTGGCCATCGCGGCGAGGCGGCGCCCGTCCACGTCCAGTGCCGAATCCTCGGCCACGGCGCGGCCATCGGCGGTGGACAGCATCAGCAGGGAAATGCCGCGCTCGCGTTCGCGCGCCTGCGCGAATGCGGCCTGGATGCGGTCGATGTCATACAACTGTCGGGCCGGCTGGCTCTCGCCGCTGGCACTGCGGACAATCTGGTGAATGGTACTGCGCTGCACGTACTGCCCCCTGGCACACGACGAAACACGAACCAATCCGTAATGGATTAGTCAATCAGTACTGCGAAGAAGTGTGAAATGTAGCACGGTATTTTTGCCTTCACGGGTAACGCAGGATGAACCGCGTGCGCGTCGACGCGGGTGTCAAAGCATTGACGCGCAAGGCATTCCAGCCGCGTCGCCCTACGCTCAGTGGCGCGCAGCGCCGTCGACGGTCATCGGCAACCTGTCTGGCTTGCCGGTACTGCTGCATCGCCGCGAGTCGTCCCATGCCGGGCTGGCTAGACTGTGGCTCTTTTTCCGCATTTGCAGGAGGCACCCCATGGCCACGTATTCCCCGGTTTCCCTGATCGGCGTTCCCACCGATATCGGGGCGGGCCATCGCGGCGCGGGCCTGGGGCCGGACGCCCTGCGCATCGCCGGGCTGGCCGAGGCATTGACCGCCCGGGGCGTGGACGTGCGCGACGTGGGCAACCTGGACGGCCCGCGTAATCCGTGGACGCCGCCGGTGCAGGGCTATCGCCACCTGGACGAAGTGGTGGCCTGGAACCGCGCACTGATGGACGCCACCTATGCCGAGCTGCAGGCCGGGCGCATGCCGATCATGCTCGGCGGCGACCATTGCCTGGGCATCGGCTCGATCACCGCGGTGGCGCGCTGGTGCCGCGAGCAGGGCAAGACCCTGCGCGTGCTGTGGCTGGATGCGCATTCGGACTTCAACACCAGCGAGGTGACCCCGTCGGGCAATGTGCACGGCATGCCGGTGGCCTGCCTGTGCGGGCTGGGCCCGGACGCGCTGACCCGGCTGGGCGGCGACGCCCCGGCGATCCGCCCGCAGCAGGTGCACCAGATCGGCATCCGTTCGGTGGACCAGGAAGAGAAGCGCCTGATCAAGCAGCATCAGGTGGATGTGTACGACATGCGCTACATCGACGAGGCGGGCATGAAGCGCACCATGGAAGCGGCGCTGCAGGGCATCGATGACAACACCCACCTGCATGTCAGCTTCGATGTGGACTTCCTGGATCCGAGCATCGCCCCGGGCGTGGGCACCACCGTGCCGGGCGGGGTGAACTACCGCGAGGCGCAGCTGGTGATGGAGATGATCGCCGACACCGGGCGCATGGGGTCACTGGATATCGTCGAGCTGAATCCGCTGCTGGACAACCGCAACAGCACGGCGGTGCTGGCGGTGGACCTGGTCGAAAGCCTGTTCGGGAAATCCACATTGATGCGCGATTGATCCTCGCCACGCGGCGCTTTCCGGCGCGTGGCTGAATGATCGCAAGCCGCGTTCACATTCGCTGCACGCCGTTCCCGCCAGATTGCATCCACGCGGCGGCAGTGCCGGAAACGGCCACTACGTCACCGCGATCAGGAAGAAGGGCCGCACTGCGCCGAGGGCGCGCGCGTGCCCATCTGACAGGTGGGACCGGATTCCGGTGTCGACGTAGATCAATTAGGAGAACCCCATGAAGCGTGTTATTGCACTGATGCTGTTGTCGATGTTCTCGGTGGCCATGCTGTCCGGCTGCAACACCGTTGCCGGTGCCGGCAAGGATGTGCAGAAGGCTGGCGAGAAGGTCGAAGACGCTGCCAAGACCAACTGATCGATTCGATCAGGCGTCAACGAAAAAGGCCGGGTTTCCCGGCCTTTTTCTTTGCGTCGGGTTTTGCCTGGGCAGCCATGGTCCATTCAAGCAGGTGAGCATCCGTTTCATGCGCGCTTGACCGTGTCCAAACGCCGACTGTCGCAGTCTGTATCCACGGCGACGGTGCCGTTGCAATCAAGGATGCCAACCCATGAACAAAGACATCATTTCCGGCAAGTGGACCCAGCTCAAGGGCAAGGCGCAGGCCAAGTGGGGCGACCTGACTGACGACGATTTCAAGGTGGCCGAAGGCAATGCCGAATATCTGGCAGGCCGTCTGCAGGAACGCTATGGCTGGGCGCGTGACCGCGCTGAGTCCGAGGTCAAGGACTTCGAAAAAGCCATGCACAAGGACTACCCGGATTTCCACTGACGCCGCTGGACGCCGCGTAAACGCGRCCGCTTCATCGGGGGTATGAAACACGACACGGGCCGCTACTGCGGCCCGTGTCGTATGCGTTGCTGTCTACCGCCGCTCAGCGCCGCGGTGGATCGGGCACGTACTGCGAGGGGAAGGCGCGGGGCGTTCCATCGCGGGGTTGCTGCACCGGCACGGGCAGGATGCCGCGCGCGGCGAGATTGCGCGCGCTGTCGTAGCGCACCTCTACCTGCTGGGCCGGCACCACGCTGGCACGTTCGAAGGCGGTATCGCGCACGCGCGAGGTTTCGCGCGCGCCGTGGCCGGTCCCGAGGCGTTGGGCGGGTTCCGCCGCCGGCGAGCGCATTGCCGAACCGGTCGTGGTGACGCTGTCGACGACCGCCGGGGCAGCGGCTTCAGCCGCGTCGACACGCCCGCGCAGCGCGGGCAGGCTGCGCCGCTCGACCGCCGGCGACAGGTCGCGCGCGATGGCGTTGGCTTCGCGGAACACCGCGATCCCGATTACCCCGATGTTGTCCGGGCGGCCGGTGCGGCTGGCGTAGCTGCCTTGCGGCGAGGTGAACACGAACTGCGCCACTTCGTCCGAGGATTTGCGCCAGCCGCTGATGTCCGCGGTCTGCCAGGGGTTGAGCACGTAGCCGGTCTGGCCCGGTGCGGCCACCTCGCCGGTGATCGCATTAAGGCCATCCACCGAGACCACCACCAGCACCCGCTCGGCGCTGCCATTGCGCAGCCGCACGCTGTAGCGGTGGCCCTTCTCGCCGGCGATCCAGCGCTGGGCTCCATCGCGGTACTGCGGCAGCGTGGTGCCGGCGTCGCGGTCGAGCACGGTCAGGTGGACCGGGCCGCGGTCGTACTCCGGGACGGGGCGGAAGCCGCACAGGGCCAGCACGGCGAACAGGGGCAGGATCAGGCGTTTCATGGCAGGGCTCCGCGATGGGGGTAACGGATTGAACGCGCCAGGGGTTGCAACGGGGTTGCGCCCGGGCAGGTAAACTGGCGCGGTTCACCTGTCCGTAATGATCCCCCACATGACTACCCGCGTTCTTACCGGCATCACCCCCTCCGGCACGCCCCACCTGGGCAACTACGTCGGCGCCATCCGTCCGGCCATTGCCGCCAGCCAGGCGTCGGGCATCGAGAGCTTCTTCTTCCTGGCCGACCTGCACAGCCTGATCAAGGCGCAGGAGCCGGAGCGGACCCAGCGCTCGACCCTGGAAATCGCCGCCAGCTGGCTGGCGTGCGGGCTGGACGCGGACAAGGTGTGGTTCTACCGGCAGAGCGACATTCCCGAAACCACCGAGCTGATGTGGTTCCTGACCGCCATCGCCAGCAAGGGCATCCTCAACCGTGCCCACGCCTACAAGGCGGCGGTGGACAAGAACCGCGAGGAGCAGCAGGACGAAGATGCCGGGATCAGCGCGGGCTTGTTCATGTACCCGGTGCTGATGGCCGCCGACATCCTGATCTTCAAGGCCAACCGCGTCCCGGTGGGCCGCGACCAGATCCAGCACATCGAGATGGCGCGCGATTTCGCCCAGCGCTTCAACCATGTGTACGGCAGGGAGTACTTCCCGCTGCCGGAGGTGGTGATCGACGAGCAGGTGGCCACGCTGGCCGGCCTGGACGGTCGCAAGATGAGCAAGAGTTACCACAACACCATTCCGCTGTTCGCCCCACGTGCGGAGCTGAAGAAGCTGGTATTCGCCATCCTCACCGACTCGCGCGCACCGGGCGAGCCCAAGACCACCGAGGGCTCGGCGCTGTTCCAGATGTACCAGGCCTTCGCCAGCGCCGAGCAGACCGCCGCGTTCGCGCAGGCCTTCGCCGATGGCATCAGCTGGGGCGATGCCAAGCAGCAGCTGTTCGAGCGTATCGATGCCGAACTGACCCCGCTGCGCGAGCGCTACGAGGCGCTGATGGCCGAGCCGGAAAAGATCGAGGCGCTGCTGCGCCGTCGCGGCCAGCAGCTGCGCGAGCAGTATGCGATGCCGCTGTTGAAGGAACTGCGCCATGCGGTAGGCCTGCGTGACCTGTCCAGTGCCGGCAACATCGCCGGTGATGCCGCCACCGAGGCCCGCGCCGCGCCGCCGCTGTTCAAGCAGTACCGCGAGAAGGACGGCCGTTTCTATTTCAAGCTGCTGGCCGGCGATGGCAGCCTGCTGATCCAGAGCGAGGGCTTCGATTCGCCGCGCGATGCCGGGCAGGTGATCGGTGTGCTCAAGCAGACCGCGCACGGCGATGGGTTGCAGAGCGAGCTGTTCAAGATCGAGGCCGACGTGGCCGTGGTGCTGGCCGCGCTGCAGGAACTGCGCGGGTAAGCGCGGCCCCTGGGTGGCCCCCGGCCTCACCGGTAGTGCCGGCCGCTGGCCGGCTCCCCATGAATCGTGGCATTGCTGGGAGCCGGCCAGCGGCCGGCACTACATGGAACGTGCATTGCTGGGAGCCGGCCAGCGGCCGGCACTACATGGAACGTGGCATTGCTGGGAGCCGGCCAGCGGCCGGCAGTACATGGAACGTGCATTGCTGGGCACCGGCCAGCGGCCGGCACGACCGCGCCGAGCGCGGTCGGTGAGGCCGCGTGGCATGATGCGGTCATCCTGAAGGGGAGACTGCGATGGCCTGGTTGTCGTTGTTGTTGTTCCTGCCCTGGTTCGTGCTGCTGGGCGCGCTGTACTGGCTGTTCCCGCGGCAACCACGCGATGCGGCGCGGCGCTGGTTCGATGGCCTCGCGCTGCTGCTGGCCTTCGTGCTGAGCGTCGTGGCGATGCTGTGGGGCCACCACATCGGCGTGGTGCAATCCGATGCCGGGCCGATCTGGCGGCAGGTGCTGGCGGTGCTGTATGCCTACGGCGCGTTCCTGGCAGTGATGGTGGCGGCGATACTGCTGCGCACCCCGTGGCTGGCCCAGCGTGCGACCAAAGCCGCATCGAAGCCGGTGCGCGGATCGTCCTAGAATGGGGGCGCAATCCGCCAGGGATGAACCGATGTCTTTCGACCCCAGCATCCACACCATCGATACCGCGTTCCAGCGCGAGGATTTCGATGCGGCCTACCTGGTCGTGGAGAACGGCCGCGCGGCGTTCATCGATTGCGGCACCGGCCTGGCCGTGCCGGCGATGCTTGCGGCACTGACCGGTGCGGGCCTGTCGCCCGACGCGGTCGATTGGCTGATCCTCACCCACGTGCACCTGGACCACGCCGGCGGCGCCGGGCTGTTGATGCAGCAGCTGCCGAACGCCCGCCTGCTGGTGCACCCGCGCGGTGCGCCACACATGGTCGACCCCGCCCGGCTGATTGCCGGTGCCACCGAGGTCTATGGCGAGGCCGAGATCGCGCGCAGCTACGGGCCGGTGCTGCCGGTGGCGGCCGAGCGTGTGGTCATTGCCGAGGACGGCCACCGCGTCGACCTGGCCGGTCGCACCCTGCTGTGCCTGCATACACCCGGGCACGCGCGTCACCATCTGTGCGTGTGGGACGCGCGCAGCCGCGCCTGGTTCACCGGTGATACGTTCGGGCTGTCCTACCGCGAGCTGGACAGTGCGCGCGGCGCTTTCATCATCCCCACGTCTTCGCCGGTGCAGTTCGATCCGGAGCCGTTGAAGCAGTCGATCGCGCGCATGCTGGCCTACGAGCCGCAGGCGATGTTCCTCACCCATTACGATCGCGTGGGTGATGTGGCCAGGCTGGCCACCGACCTGGTGGAACAGATCGATGCGATGGTGCAGATCGGCCACCAGTGCGACGCACGCCCGGACCGTCACCGCTGCCTGGTCGCCGCACTTACCGCGCTGTATCTGGAGCGCGCGCAGGCGCATGGCTGCCCGCTCGATGATGCGGCGGTGACCCAGGTGCTGGCGATGGACATCGAACTCAACGCGCAGGGCCTGGCCTGCTGGCTGGACCGCGACCGCCGCTAGCAGTGCGCGGTCATGCAGGTGTCACGTTACACTCGCAGGCCCCTGCTTTCCGTCCTGGTGTCTGCCGTGAATCCGATGCGCATGCTGCTGCTGTCGTCCTGCCTGTTCGTGGGCGGCCTGGCCCACGCGGCCAATGACCTGCCCGGCGGCGGCATCGATCCGGACGCGCTCTCGCGGCATGTGCGCATCCTGGCCTCGGACGACTTCGAAGGCCGCGCTCCGGCCAGCCCGGGCGAAGAGCGCACGGTCCAGTACCTGATCGAAGAATTCAGGAAGTCCGGCCTGCAGCCCGGCGGCGTGGATGGCAGCTGGGTACAGCCGGTGCCGATGGTGCGCGCGCAGGTGGACGGACCGGTGCGCGCGCAGCTGCGCCAGAAGGGCAAGGACCGCGCGCTGGCCAACGGCGAGGACGTGACCCTGCAGAGCCTGCGCCCGCAGCAGGCGGTGGATATCAAGGACGCGCCGCTGGTGTTCGTCGGTTACGGCATCGATGCGCCCGAGCGCCACTGGGACGACTACAAGGGCGTGGACCTGCACGGCAAGATCGCGGTGGTGCTGATCAACGATGCCGACTTCGAGGCCGCCCAGCCCGGTGCCTTCGATGGCAAGGCGGTGACCTACTACGGTCGCTGGACCTACAAGTTCGAGGAAGCTGCACGACGTGGCGCGCAGGGCGTGCTGATCGTGCATGAAACCGCCCCGGCCGCTTATGGCTGGGCGACGGTGAAGAGTTCGGGCACCTCGCCGCTGTTCGACATCGAACGCACCCGCGAGCAGGCGTTGGCCCAGCACGTGCCGGTGCGCGGCTGGATGCCGCGCAGCCTGGCCGAGCAGGTGTTCCGCGATGCGGGCCTGGATTTCGATGCCGAGAAGCGCAAGGCGATGACCCCGGCGTTCACGCCGGTGGCGCTGGGCGATGCGCGGCTGTCGGTCAACTTCAAGCTCAAGCGCGAGCAGGTGGTCACCCGCAACGTGGTGGCCAAGCTGCCCGGCGGCGCACACGCCGATGAAGCGGTGATCTTCTCCGCGCACTGGGATGCGTTCGGCATCGGCCAGCCCGACGCCAAGGGCGACCGCATCCGGCGCGGTGCGATCGACAACGCCACCGGGGTGGCCACCGTGCTGGAACTGGGCCGGGTATTCGCCGCTGGTCCGCAGCCGCAGCGCACGCTGTACTTCGTGGCGCTCACCGCCGAAGAGAAGGGACTGCTGGGGGCGAGCTACTACGCCGCGCACCCGCTGGCGCCGCTGGACAAGACCGCGGCGGTGATCAACATCGAGATGTTCAGCCCGGACGGCCCCACCCGCGACATCGCCTCCTGGGGCAAGGGCCGGGTGTCGCTGGAGGGTGACCTGGAGCGCGTGGCCAAGGCACGCGGTCGCAGCTACTCGCCCGATCCGAACCTGGAGGCCGGCTTCTTCTACCGCGCAGACCATTTCGCCTTCGCCCGCCTGGGCGTACCGGCGATCACCATCGGCCCGGGGCTGGACATGCGTGAGGGTGGGGTGGAGAAGGGCCGTGAACTGCGCGATGCCTACTTCGCCGCGTGCTACCACCAGGCCTGCGATGCCTGGACCCCGAGCTGGGATGCCAGCGGCCATGCCGCCGACACCCTGCTGGTCTACGATCTGGGCGCGGAGCTGGCCAACAGCCGCCGCTGGCCGACGTGGGAAGACGGCTCGGAGTTCCGCGCCGAACGCGAAAAGACCGAATCCGCCCGCCGTTGAGGGGGGCGCCGGCCGCGGGTCGGGTTCCGATACCCCTGGATGCGCGCGACCACCGCCTGAGCGGTGGCCGCGCGCTGCGTACTACTTGCGCGTACCGTCCAGCCAGTTGGGGCCCTTGTTCTTCAGGAAGAACACGTAGACCACCAGCGACACCGCGATCACCGCGGTGACGTAGATCGCGAACGTATTGACGTGGCCGGTCTTCAGCGCCGCCTGGTACAGCAGCGGCGCGGTACCGCCGAACAGCGAATTGGCCACCGCATAGCCGAAGCCCACGCCCAGCGCACGCACGTGGGTGGGGAACAGTTCGGCCTTCACTACGGCGTTGATCGAGGTGTAACCGGTGAGGATCACAAAGCCGATGGCCAGCACCAAGAATGCCATCAGCGGATCGTGCTGGTTGGGCAGGGCGGTGACCAGGTAGTAGCTGTAGAGCACGCCGCCGATGCCGAAGAACACCAGCAGGCTCTTGCGCCCGACGATATCCGACAGCCAGCCACCGATCGGCTGCAGCACCATCAGGAAGGTCAGCACGCCCAGGTTGAGCAGGGTGCCGGTCATCACGTCATCGCCGGCGAACGCGCTCTGGATCATCTTCGGCCCGTTGACCGAATAGGTGTAGAACGCCACGGTGCCGCCGGCGGTGATCAGGAAGCACAGCAGGAGCGGCCGCCACTGGTGCACGAACAGCTCATACATCGAGCCGGACGCCTTGGCGCGTCCTTCCTTGGCTGCTTCGATGGAATCCTCGCCCAGCGACTCGTCCATCGTGCGGCGCAGCCAGAACACCACGATCGCGGCGATGCCGCCGATGCCGAAGGCGATGCGCCAGCCCCACTCGGAAATCTGCGGCTTGTCCCAGAAGCTGAGCATGCCCAGCAGGGTCAACTGCGCCAGCACATGGCCACCGACCAGGGTGACGTAGTGGAACGAGGACAGGAATCCACGCCGACCCGGGATGGCCGCTTCGGACATGTAGGTGGCGCTGGTGCCGTACTCGCCGCCGGTGGCAAAGCCCTGCAGCAGCCGCGCGAACAGCAGGATCACCGCCGCCCAGATGCCGATCTGCGAGGCGGTCGGGGTGATGGCGATGAGGAACGAACAGCCGGCCATCACCGTCACCGACACGGTCAGCGCCAGGCGCCGGCCGTAGCGGTCGGCGAAGCGGCCGAAGTACCACGCCCCGATCGGGCGCATCAGGAAGGTGGCGGCGAAGATCGCCCAGACATACATGGTGGAGTTCTTGTCGGCGGCCGAGAAGAACTGCGATTCGAAATAGACCGCGAACACCGAGTAGACGTAGACGTCATACCACTCGACCAGGTTGCCGGCCGAGCCTTTGAGGGTGTTGGAGATCGAGCGCCGCAGCGCGGCCCGCTCGGGGTGGGCGGCGGCGGAGGGAGGGGAAGTGCTCATGCTGGGAGGGTGTCCTCACGGGAGTCGTTGCGGGTGGGGAAGGTGCCCGGGGTGGGCGCCCTGACGTCGGGTACCCTCCTGGCACCACGGCGCATGGCTCAGAGGGTAACCATTTCCCGGCGCAGAAAACGTGAGCGGAAACAGCGTGCCATCGGCTTGGGGTGCTCCCCGACAGCGCGGTGGCCTAGAATCCCGGTTCCCCCGGATGGTGGTGTGCCATGTCTTCACCCGAACCTTCAGCGGCTGCTCCCCGGAGCGGCCTTGTTGTACTGGCCTTGTTGCTGGTGTACGTGGTCTGGGGGTCCACCTACCTGGGTATCCGGCTGGCGCTGGAAGGCGGCGCGCTGCCGTTGACGATGGTATCCGGCGCGCGCTTCATCATCGCCGGCTCGCTGATGTATGCGGTGCTGCGCTGGCGCGGGATGGCCGCGCCGACCCGGCGCCAGTGGCGCAACCTGGCGATCATGGGCCTGACCATGCTGGTGTTGGGCAACGGCATGGTGGTGCTTGCCGAACGCACGGTGTCCTCGGGCCTGGCCGCCACGGCGGTGGCCTCGGTACCGCTGTGGATGGCGCTGTTCGGCGCGCTGCGCGGCCAGCATGCCAGCCGCGGTGAATGGCTGGGCATCGCGATCGGTTTCCTGGGGGTGGTCTGGCTCAACGCCGGCAGCAGCCTTACGGCCTCGCCGCAGGGACTGATCCTGCTGCTGGTGGCGCCGATCGGCTGGGCGTTCGGCTCGGTGTGGGCGCGCGGCCTGGACCTGCCCACTCCCTTCATGACCGCGGCCGGGCAGATGCTGTGCGGCGGGGTCATGCTGGTGGTGCTGGGCCTGGTCACCGGCGAGCGGCCGACCACGTGGCCGAGCATGGACGGGCTGCTGGCCGTGGCCTACCTGTGCGTGTTCGGCTCGATCGTGGCGTTTACCGCCTATGTGTGGCTGCTGCACAACGTGCGCCCGGCGCTGGCGGCCAGCTACGCGTACGTGAACCCGGTGATTGCGGTGATCCTGGGCGCGATCATCGGCCATGAGCACTTTGGCGGGCATGACCTGCTGGCGATGGCGGTGATCCTGGCCGGCGTGGTGGTGCTGACCCTGGCGCGGACGCGCGCGAAGTGAGCGCGGTGCCGCCACACAGCCTGCAGGAACAACGCCGCGGGTTTGCGATCACCGCCTTCACCTTCACCCTGTGGGGGCTGGTGCCGGTGTACTGGCACCTGCTCAAGGCGGTGCCATCGCAGCAGATCATCGCGCACCGGATCATCTGGAGCACGGTGCTGGTGGTGGCCTGGCTGCTGCTGAGTGCGGGGACGGGCTGGTGGAAGCAGATCGCCGCGCAGAAGCGCGCGCTGCCGACGCTGGCGTTGAGCAGTCTGGCGATCGCGTTCAACTGGGGGCTGTACATCTGGGCGATCAACGCCGGACATGTGATCGAAACGAGCTTGGGGTACTTCATCAATCCGCTGGTGAGCGTGCTGCTGGGCGTGTTGGTGCTGAAAGAACGCCTTCGTGGGCTGCAGTGGCTGGCGGTGGGCTGCGCGGCGGTGGGTGTGGCGTGGCTGACGATCGATGCAGGCACGCCGCCGTGGATCGCGTTGGGGCTGGCCTGTTCGTTCGGGTTGTACGGGTTGCTGCGCAAGCTGGTTTCGGTGGACCCGGTGGCGGGGTTGGGGGTGGAGAGCCTGTATCTGTTTCTGCCGGCGATCGGGTTTGCGCTGTGGAGCGAGAACGGGCACGGCGGTGGGTTTTTCGGTGGGTGGGGCTGGAAGAACGATGCGCTGCTGATTCTGGGTGGGGCGGTGACGGCGCTGCCGTTGGTCGGGTTTGCCTACGGGGTAAAGCGGATTCCGTTGTCGCTGGTGGGGATTCTTCAGTACATCGCGCCGAGTCTGGGGTTGCTGTTGGGGGTGTTCTTCTTCCGCGAGCCGTTTGATGGGGGCAAGGCGATTGGGTTTGCGGCTATCTGGGTTGGGTTGTTGTTGTTTGTGGGTGACAGTGTTTGGCGGTCGCGGCGGGGGTGAGGGGTGGGGGTTTTTTTTTATAGCTTTGAAGAGCGCAAAGCGCAAAGCGTAGAGCCGAAGCCTTGGTTGGCGCGCGCGACGGGCCGGGCGGGGCTGGGTGGGCTCGCGGGACACGCCGCAAGTACGTCCTTGTAGGCTCGTGAGCGCCATCCATGGCGCCCAACGGTCCCGCAATCCCACCCAGCCCCACCCCCGACAGTGGATCGGTAGCCATAGGCAAGCGAAGCAAGCGCCACAAGCAGGCCAAGCACAGGCAATTGATACGAGGTAGGGTCGGTTCCCAAACGACTGCCGATATCGTTGGCCAGCGCGGCGAACGCATGCTGCCTACCGAAGAAGGCTCGGCAAGCCATTACAACTCCAGCGGAGCAAGGTGCTGTCGCCGTAGATTTTCTGCGAGCACCAGCGATGTGTCAGGGGCTGGTGGGAGTGGGGTGGCGGGACCGTTGGGCGCCATGGATGGCGCYCACGAGCCTCCAGGGATGGATTTACGGCGTGTCCCGCCACCCCACTCCCACCAGCCCAGCCCGACAAACGCGCGTACACGCACCGCTTTTGATCTATCGCTTCCAGCTGAAGAAAACAAAAAAAGGCGGCGCCCGAGGGCGCCGCCTTACTTCCATTCAACGGCTTGGAGAGAGTAAGCCGTAGATCAGAAACGCTGCTGGTACTTCATGTACATGTAACGGCCGATGTCGAAGCCACCGTAGTAGGTGAAGCTGCTGTTGGGCTGGCTGTACATGATCGGACCCTGGTGGTCGAACACGTTGTTGATACCCATCGACACCGTGCCGTTCCACGGCAGGATGTAGCGCATCTGGATGTCGTGGAAGGTGTTCGAACCCACCTTGTTGATGCCCTGGTTGCCCGTGTACGGCGAGCTGAAGCCCGGGTTGCTGCACTCGGTGGCATAAGCGCAGTTTTCCTGCATGCTCGAGTAGTAGCGTGCCGTCCAGCCCAGGCCGACGTTACCGTACTGCCAATCCAGGTTCAGGTTGGAACGCACGCGGAAGTTGCCTTCCCAGCCGGCGTACTGGCGCACCGGCGTGGTGTCGGCGTTGTCGTTCTTGCGTTCCAGGTAATCCACGTAGGTGGTGTTCCAGGACACGGAGAACTTGCCGATCGCCAGTTCCGGCAGACGGTAACGCACGGCGATGTCGTAGCCTGCGGTTTCCTGGTAGCCGGCGTTGAGCAGCGTGCGGTCCAGCGCGCTGACCTGGCCAATCGTCTTGCCCGACTTGGAACGGGTGAAGCGGTTGCACGCCGCATCCACGCCCTGCACGTAGCACTGGTTGAGCATGTCCGTGGCCGACTCACCGACGATCACGTCGTTGATGCGGATCTTCCACCAGTCCAGGCTCAGGTCCAGGCCCGAGACGAACTCCGGGCTGTACACCAGGCCCACGGTCCAGGTCTTGGCGGTTTCCGGCTTCAGCGCCTCGTTGGAGCCGGAGGTGAAGTCGGTGCCACCCTGCTGGCCCGGCACGGTTGCCGGATTGCCATCGGCGGCCAGCTGGCGGAAGTTGGCCGGCACGCCGCCGGCGCGGCAGCGTGCCTGCACCTGCGCGTTGTTGGCCGCGGCACCGAAGGTGGTGTCGCACGGATCGGTGTACGAATCACGCGTGGTGACCGTGCCGCCGTACAGGTTTTCCACCGTCGGGGCGCGGAAGCCGGTGCCGTAGGTGGCGCGCACCAGCAGGCTGTCGATCGGCTTCCACTTCAGGCCGAACTTGGTGTTGGTGGTCGAACCGAAGTTGTTGTAGTCCGAGTAACGACCGGCCACGTCCAGCGACAGCTCGCGGGCGAAGGCCATGTCGGCCAGCAGCGGCACCTGCAGTTCCAGGTAGGCTTCGTTGAGCGCGTAATCGCCACGGGTCGGCTGGCCGCTGGTGCCGGCGATCTGGCCGTTGCGCACCATCAGGTCCGGGTCGTAGCTGGCTTCTTCGCTGCGATGTTCGACGCCCATCGCACCCATGATGTCACCGGCCGACAGGCTGAACAGTGAGCCGGAGATGTTCGCGCTGGCCACCTTGGTGGTGCTCTGCATCTTGTCGGTGAAACGGGTGAACAGGTAGTCCTGCACGTCCTGGTTGCCCAGCGCGCCCGGGCCGGTGTAGCCCATCGGAGCCAGCGGATTCCACGGCGTGCAGCCGGCGATCACGTTGCCGACGCTGCCGCAACGCGCAACGCCCTGGCCGTCGATGAACGACGGGCCGACGGACTGGTTGACGTTCGKCTGGTACATGCTGCCCGTACCGATGCGCTCGCCTTCGTTGCGGTTGTACATGTAGCTGAGGTTCCAGTCCCAGTACCGCGAACCAGTTTCGAAGCTGCCTTCCAGACCGACGCTGGCGCGCTTGGTGGTCAGGTTGTTCTCGGTGCCGCGCGGCAGTTCTTCGGTGCGGTGCGCGAAGGCAACGTCACGGCCGAACGGGTTGAACGCGCTGTCCTTGGACAGCAGCGCGCGCGCGCCGGTGCTCTGGTACGGGTAGCCGGCCAGCTGCTTGGTCGACTCGCGCTCGGTGTACAGCGCGTCGGCCACCAGGCGCAGGTTGTCGTTGATCGAGAAGCCACCGTTGGCAAACACCGACTTGCGCTGCAGACCGGTGAGCAGGCTCATGTTGGTCTTGGTGTTGGCATCGTTGGCCTTGTCGGCCGGCTTGAAATTGCCCCGCACGGTCGGGTCGCCGCCCGGGCCCACGCTGAGGTTCCTGCCATCGACGGTGGCATAGCCCCACGGGGTGACGCCGCTGAGGCCGTCGGTCGGGTGGCGCGGGCCGTTCGGGTAGGCGGTGAACTCGCGTGCGCCGCCCAGGATCGGATCTTCGTCGGAGTACTCGCCGCCGACGGTGACCCAGCCACGGTCGAAGGTTTTGCCGAAGGTGGCGCTGTAGCTGGTCTTCTGACCGTCGCCTTCGCTGTACTGGCCGACGTACGCGTTGACTTCAGCGCCGTCGAAATTCTTGCGGGTGATGATGTTGACCACGCCGGCGATGGCGTCCGAGCCGTACAGTGCCGAGGCGCCGTCGGTCAGTACTTCCACGCGGTCCACGATGGAGGACGGGATCGAGGCCAGGTCGGAGTAACCGGCGGCGGACACGCCCATGCGGCGGCCGTCGATCAGCACCAGGCTGCGTTCCGGACCCAGGTTGCGCAGGCTGACGTACATGCCGCCGAAGTCGCGGCCGGACTCCAGCGAGTTGGCGCGGCTCATGCTCGGCGCGCCGGCAGCGGTAACATCCTGCAGGATGTCGGCGACGTTGATGTAGCCCTTCTTTTCGATCTCGGCGCGGTTCAGCGCGACGACCGGCTGGGCGCTCTCGACGCTGGCCTGGCGGATGCGCGAGCCGGTGATTTCAATGCGATCCAGATTGGTGGTGCCGTCATTGGCGGTCTGGGCGAAGGCAGGGGCACTGCAGCTGGCGACAAGCGCGATGGCGATCGCGTTGCGCAGCGGGTGGGTCTTCAAATACATCCGTGCGATTTCTCTTTCTCGTAAAAAACAAGCGCCCTTGCGGGCGGCGTGGGGACAACATCACGACGCGGGGGGCGGGAGTCTAATGACTTTTCAAATTTTTTACTTTCATCTGAAAGCATAAAAACCGCTAAAAATGAACGTTCGCTGACAAATTCGCGCGTTGGCGAACAATCTTTTTTCAATGCGCGACAGTACGTGCAGTGCGCATCGCGTCGGTGCAGGCAGAGGCACCGATAACGGCGATGGTCCGGTCAACTTGAGTGCACGCGGATGTGCATCGAAGGGAAGCGTTCAGTGTGTATCGACGGTTCGCGAGAGAATTTCCTTTACCTCCGCCTGACACCTATGAAGCGCGCTGTGAGCTTTTCCTGGTACGGCCGTCGGTGGGTCGGGCGCCGGGCCCCATGCCCTTTCCGGCGAATGTCCCCCGGCGTCGGCCTACGGCCGCCCCCTCCTCCTTTATTTCGCCTCCAAGGGCATGGGGCCCGGCGCCCGACCCACCAACGGCCTCGTTGGAAAGTCCGCTTGGCCCTACCGCAAGCCGAGCCCCGTAGCAGCCGGTAGGCCCCTGGGCAAAATAAAGGAGGAGGCCGCCACGCGGCCGGGGGACATTTGCGCCAGGGGCCTACCGGCTGCTACGGGGCCCTCACGCTCGCGACAGATCCAGGCGGAGATACCCCTAGATCAGCACAGCGCCTGGATCACTCGACCACACGCACAGCCGCACGCCATCGGTGACGGCCATTCGAACAAGATGCCCCGCACCATTGAGAGAAAAAAAACCGCACCCTTGCGGATGCGGTTCGTGGTCTGCTATTTCGTGCGCGCACCTGCGTGCGCAGGGTCTTGTTGATACACCGCCACGCCTCAGGTCTCGCGCAACGCCGTGGTGATCGGCAGGCGCGCCGCACGCAGTGCCGGGAACAGACCACCGACCAGCCCGATCCCCAAGGCCCACTTCAGCCCGGTCCACAGCAGCTGCGGCGACACCCGGAACTGGAACACCACCTGGCTGAAGTTGTTGCCCAGCGTGGACACCGTGTAGTTGTTGAACACCAACCACGCCAGCAGGCCCCCCAGGATGCCGCCCAGCAAGGCCAGCAGCATCGTCTCCAGCATCACCGCAGTGATCACCGGCAGCCCGCGGAAACCGATCGCACGCATGGTCGCGATCTCGCGCGCACGCGTGGCCACCGCTGCATACATGGTGTTGAGCGCACCGAACACCGCACCGATCGCCATGATGCCGCCGATCACCGTGCCCAGCACGTTGATCAGCGTGCTCAGGCCGCCGGACTGCTTGCTGTAGTAGTCGCGGGTGGTTTCCACGTCCAGCTTCAGGCGCGGATCGGCTTCCATCGCTGCCTTGAACTGCTTGAACCCGGCGGCTCCCTCCGTACGCACGTTGACCGACTGGTAGGCGCTGCGGTTGTAGGTGGTGGACAGGGTCTGGGTGTCGGCCCACAGCTCGGACTCGTGCACGTCGTTGGAGGCGAACACGCCCACGACCGTCCAGTCCTGCTTGCCCAGCTGCAGGGTTTTGCCCACCTCCAGGCCTTCGAACTGTGCCTTGGCCCCCTTGCCGACCACGATCTCGCGCAGTCCCGGCTTGAAGCGGCGGCCTTCGACAATGTGCACCTGCCGGCGCACCGCCCAGGCCTGCTCACCAACGCCGCGGAACTGCACGTTGGTATCGGAGTGGTCGCTGCGCGAAAGCAGGCTGATCACCTGCGACAGCTCGGCCGACACCAGCGGCTTGCCGTCCTCGCCGCGTGCCACGCCGGGCAGGCTTTGGATGAGTGGCAGCTGGTCGCGCATGATCACCGAGTTGGTTTCGGCCTGCGAGCCGCCCCGCAGCACGATGGCCACATCATCGCTGCCGCTGCGGCTGAGGGTGGCCTTGAAGCCGTCGCCCATCGCCAGCATCGCCACCAGTACGCCGACCACGCCGGCAATGCCCACCACGATCACCGAGGAGGCGCCCCAACGCTGCGGCAGGCTGGCGATCCCGATGCGCGCGGCCGCCAGCGACAGCCGGCCGCTGCGGGTGAGCAGCAGCCATGCCGCCAGCAGCACCGCGATGGCCAGCACCATCCACCACGGCAGCACCACCCACACCGCCAGGGCGACCAGCAGCACCAGCACCGTCAGCGTGTTCCACAACCATTGCTTGTTCATGATGGGCTCCTCAGCGTCCGGCCAATGCATCGACGATCTTCAACCGCTGCGCGCGCAATGCCGGCAGCAGCCCCACCACCACGCCGATCACCGCCATCAGCCCCAGCGCCATCGCCCAGGTCTGCGCGGGCACGCCCGGCAGGCTGATCATGCCCTGGCTGTTGGCGCTGATCACCGGCATCAGGATCGCGGCCAGGCCCATCCCGATCAGCCCGCCCAGCACGATCAGCAGCACCGACTCGACCATCACCAGCACCAGCACGGTGCCGTCCTTGAAGCCCAGCGTCTTGAGGATGGCCAACTCTGGAATGCGCTCGCGCACCGCCTGCGCCATGGTGTTGCCGGTCAGCAGCACCAGGGTGAAGAACACCGCCGCCATGATGCCGGTGACGATCAGGCCGATATCGGCAAACTGCTTGGCGAAGGCCTGCGAGAACGCCGCTTCGGTCTGCGACTTGGTCTCGCGGTCGGAGTTCAGTGACAGCGCATCGATCGCCTGCGCCACGCGCGAGGCGTGCGCCGGGTTGTCCAGTTGCACGGTGTAGAAGCTGACCTGGTTCTTGATGTAGTCGTTGGACTCATCGAAGTAGCTCCAGTGCAGCAGCAGCTGGTTCTCGCCGGCGGCGCTCTTGCGGTCCTTGGCGCGGTAGATGCCCACCAGCTGCAGCGGCCAGTCGTTGCTGCCCTTGCGCGGGAAGATGGTGGCCTGCATCGGGATGGTGTCGCCGATCTTCCAGCCGAACCGCTTGGCCAGGGCCTCCCCGACCAGTGCACCGGTACGGGTGTTCTTGAATGCCTCGGCCTGCGCCGGCGGCAGCTCGAACTCCGGGTACAGGTCCATGTAGTTGTCCGACACCGAGAAGCTCGGGAAGAAGTTCTTCGGGTCCTGGTAGATGCCGCCGAACCACATCGCGTAGTTCACTTTGCGCACCCCGGGGGTGGCTTCGATGTCGCGCAGCAGGCGCAACGGCAGGCTCTGGGTGATCGACAGCTTGGAGGACACCACCAGCCGCTTGGCGCCTTCGATGGTGTCGCCGCCGGAATTGAATGCCACGCGCACCGAATCGAGCATGCCAAACAGCAGGAACGCGGCCACCACCGAGAGCAGGGTGAGCAGGGTCCGCGTCTTGCTGCGGAACAACTGCGCCCAGATGAGCGAGAAATACTTCATCGCGGCAGCCTCCGTCAGTGGGCCGCTGGCGCGGTGGCCAGTTCGCCCTTGTCCAGGTGCACGGTGTGGGTGGCGTACTCGGCCGCCTTGGGATCATGGGTGACCATGATGATGGTCTTGCCGTGCTCGCGGTTGAGCTGCTGCAGCAGGCCCAGGATCTCCTCGGCGGACTGGCGGTCGAGGTCGCCGGTGGGTTCGTCGCAGATCAGGAAGGTCGGGTCGGAGACGATCGCCCGGGCGATCGCCACGCGCTGCTGCTGGCCGCCGGACAACTCATTGGGACGGTGGCTGCGGCGGTCGGCCAGGCCGACCAGGGTCAGCGCGATCTCCGCATTGCGCTTGCGCTGGGCCGCGCCAAGGTGGGTGAGCAGCAGCGGCAGTTCCACGTTCTTCTGCGCGGTGAGCATCGGCATCAGGTTGTAGAACTGGAACACGAAGCCGACATGGTGGCTGCGCCAGGTCGACAGCTGCCCGCCGGACATGCGGTCGATGCGCTCGCCTTCGATCTCGATCTCGCCACCGCTGGGCGTATCCAGCCCGCCGATCAGGTTGAGCAGGGTGGTCTTGCCCGAGCCGGACGGCCCCATCAGGGCGACGAAGTCGCCGCGCTGGATGTCCAGGTCGATGCCGTGCAGCACCTGCACCTTCTCGGGGCCGCGCTGGTAGGTCTTGGTGATGTTGCGGAGCGAAACCAGGGTCGACATGGGTGGTTCTCCTTGGAACAAGGCGGATCGAGCGGACGGCATGCGGCGGCGCGCGCCTGCATGCGGCGATCTTGGGGCCGTGGCCGGGTGGGGAACGCGCGGTGGCGGGCAGCAGCCCACCTGCGCGCCGGCACGGCACGGGTAGCGCACACACGTTGCATCGCCGCGCCCGGCGGGGCGCAGCGGTTACTGCTGCTGCTTTTCCACGACCTTGCTGCCGTCGTGCAGTTCCGCGGGCGGGTCCACCACCACCACCTCGCCGGCGCTCAGCCCGCGGCTGACCTGGCGGTCGGTGTTGAGGGCGGTGCCGGCGGTGACCTCACGCAGTTCCACGCGCTGGTCGTCCTTGACCACGAAGGCGACGGTCTTCTGCTCGCGCTCGACGATCGCCGCCGCCGGCACGCGCACGCCCTTGGGCGCGGCGGCCGCGGCCGCTGGCGCGGCCTCCAGGAAGCTCACCCGCACGCCCATCTCCGGCACGATGCGCGGGTCTTTCACCTTCAGTGCCACGCGCACCTTGACGGTGGCCTTGCCACGGTCGGCGGTGGGCACGATGGCGATCACCTCGGCCGGGATCTTCCAGTCCGGGTAGGCATTGAGCGTGGCCTCCACCGGCATCCTCGGCTGCACGCGGCCGATGAAGGACTCCCCCACGTCCACTTCGATCTCCAGCGATTCCATGTCCACGATGGTGCCGATGCCGGTGCGGGTGAAGCCGCCACCGGCCGACAGCGGCGACACGATCTCGCCGGGCTGTGCGGCCTTGGCGGTAACCACGCCGGAGAACGGTGCACGCACGGTGTTGTTGTCCACGCCCAGGTCGGCGATGGCCAGTGCATCGTTGGCGACCTTGATGTTGCGTTCGGCGGTGCGCAGCTGCGCCCGCAGGCTGTCACGCTGTGACGTGGCCAGGTCGTACTGCGAGCGCGAGACCAGCTGCTGGCCCACCAGCGTCTGCAGGCGGCCGGCTTCGGCGTTGGCCTGTGCGACCTGCGCCTGCAGCCCGGACAGCTGGCTGCGCGCGGCCTCCAGCTGCGAGGCCGACAGGCTGCGCTGCGCGTTGGCATCGATCGGGTCGAGCGTGGCCATCACCTGGCCTTCTTCCACGCGCATGCCTTCTTCGATCATCACCTCGCGCACCTTGCCGGTGATCTTGGCCGAGACCGTGGCCATGCGCCGGGCGACCACGTAGCCGCTGGCATCGAGCACCGAGCTGCTGGCGCTGCCCTGCTGGATCGCCACCACCGGCGCGGTGGTGACCTCGATCGCGCGTTGCCGGCCAAACACGAACCAGGCGATCCCGCCGAGCAGCAGCACCACGATGATCGCCAACGCGATCCACCACCCACGGCGGGGCGAGGACGGCAGCGGGGTGGTCGCCTTGCGGTCGATGCGGAGTTCCTTGAGCAGTTCAGCGGATGCGTTCATCGTGAGTCTGGACGGGGAATCGGGCCGAGTGTGACCGCAACGGCGGTTGCGGGGCAAACCGGCACCAGGCCGGGTGGTGCACAGCATGCGCGCCCAGCGGCGGCGTGGGCAGTGACAGCTGTCACCTGACTATGCTGACGACGGCCACTGGCCGCGCTGCTGCCGTGGCGCGAGGCTATGCCCTTCCCGCCCGCTCCGGAGTGCCCCGATGTCCACCCCCGTCGCCTCCCTGGCCAGCCTGCACCACATCGAGGTCCCCTACGGCGCTGCAACCGGCGGTGGGCCAGCCGGCGCAGGGCAGTGCGCGGGTGCACATCGCGGGGCTGCCGGCGGTGACCGCCGGTGCGCCGGGCCAGCACGGTGCCGCCTGCGCCGGATGGGCTGAAGTGGCATGATCGCCCCTGTTCGCCCTGCGTTGGAATCGTCCGTGTCATCCAGTCGGCTCGCCTCCCTGTTGCGCCCCGCGCCGGACTCGGCCGTGGCCGAAAACCTGCGGCGTGGCAAGTCGCCGTGGGTCGATGCGATCCACCTGCTGTGGACGCTCTGGGTGTTCCTCACCCCCTTGTTCGGCACGGGCTACACCTGGCGTTGGGCGGCGCTGACCCTGCTCACCTACCCGGTGTTCCTGGCGTTGTATGCCGGCGTGTTGCTCGCACCGCGCTGCCACGCGCCGCGCTATGCACTGTCGATGGTGGCGCTGGGGCTGGTACCGCTGGCGTGGTACCCCTCGGCGGTGAGCTATTTCATCTTCGGCTGCGTCACCTTGCGCGTCTCGCGCCGCAGTGGCTACGGGCGCTATCTGCTGCAGCTGCTGGCGTTGAACGCGCTGTTCGTGGTGGTGGGCTGGTTCGCGCACTATCCGTGGCAGGCGCTGATCTGGATCCCGAGCATGGCGGTGATCATCAGCCTGGTGGTCAATTTCGAGACCGCCAGCCATGAAAAGGATGCGGCGCTGCAGCTGTCCCAGGACGAAGTGCGGCGCCTGGCGGCTACCGCCGAACGCGAGCGCATCGGCCGCGATCTGCACGACCTGTTGGGGCATACGTTGTCCTTGATCACCCTGAAGCTGGAGCTCTCGCGCAAGCTGGCCGACCGCGATCCGGTGGGCTCGCGCCGCGAAGTGGCCGAAGCCGAAACCATCGCGCGGCAGGCGCTGGCCGAAGTGCGCAGCGCAGTCACCGGCATCCGTGCCAGCGATCTGGCCGCCGAGCTGGCCTCGGCGCGGTTGTTGCTGGAGTACCAGCACGTGCACCTGCACTACGCGCCGCCGCCGCCGATGCCGGTGGCTATCGAACGGGCGCTGTCGCTGGTGCTGCGCGAGGCCGTCACCAATGTTGCCCGCCACGCCCAGGCGCGGCAGGCGTGGATCACCTTTGAACAGGATGGACGCAGCTTGTTGATGCAGATACGCGACGACGGGCGTGGCGGGGTCCACGTCGATGGCAACGGCCTGACCGGCATGCGCGAACGCGTTACCGCGCTGCGTGGCACCCTGGCCATGCAGTCGGCGAAGGGCGAGGGCACCTGCGTGACGGTGCGGGTGACGCTGCCGGCGGCAACCACGCCTGTAGTTGCCGCGGTCGCGGGTGGGGCCACACCATGATCCGCATCGTGTTGGCCGAAGACCAGGCGATGGTGCGCGGCGCGCTGTCGGCGCTGTTGGGGTTGGAGCGGGACATCGAGGTGCTGGGCAGCGCGGCCGACGGCGAAGCCGCGTGGCGCATGCTGCAGCAGCTGCAGCCGGACATCCTGGTCACCGACATCGAAATGCCCGGGCTATCCGGGCTGGAACTGGCCCAGCGCATCGCCCGCCAGCAACTGCCCATCAAGGTGGTGATCGTCACCACCTTCGCGCGCTCGGGCTTCCTGCGACGGGCGCTGGATGCCGGGGTGTGCGGCTACCTGCTCAAGGATGCACCCGCCGAACGCCTGGCCGATGCGCTGCGCCAGGTGCAGCACGGCGGGCGCGCGATCGATCCGCAGCTGGCGCTGGATGCCTGGTCGCAGGCCGACCCGCTCAACGACCGTGAACGCCAGGTGTTGCGCCTGTCCGGCGACGGTCGCTCGGCCAGCGAGATCGCCACCCAGCTGGGGCTGTCGCATGGCACCGTGCGCAACTACCTGTCCGAATGCATCGGCAAGCTCGGCGTGGCCAACCGTATCGAGGCGTATCGGTTGGCCAGGCAGAAGGGCTGGCTGTAATGCCGGCCGTTGGCCGGCGCTGCACCCTCCTGATCGACATCCCGAGAAGCCGGCCAGCGGCCGGTACTACCGGGGGCGGTCGTCGCGGATTTTCTCCGGGCCCTTCGCCATTGCCTGGAACACCCCGTCGCGGCGCACCCACAGATGGAACAGCGCCGCGGACAGATGCGCCACCACCGTGGCGAACAGCGCGTAGGCGAACAGGCTGTGCGCGTTGCGCAGCGCCGCGTACAGCGACGGGTCGTGCGGCAGAATCGCCGGCAGGTTGAAGCCCGGCCACATCACGATCGGATAGCCGCCGGCGGAGAGCATCGACCAGCCGATCAGCGGCATCGCCAGCATCAGGCCGTACAGCACCCAGTGCGAGGCATGCGCGGCGAACGCCTGCCAGGCCGGCAGATCGGCGGGCAACGGCGGCGGCCGATGGCGCAGGCGGTTGTACAGGCGCACGATCACCAGCAGCAGGATCGCGATGCCGAGCGGGCGGTGCAGGTCGACCAGCATCGGCCGCCAGTGCAGCGCCGCCACCATGCCCACGCCGACAAACAGCATGGTCAGGATCATCGCCGCCATCAGCCAGTGCAGCACGCGCGCGGTAAGGTTGAAATGGCCCGAATCGCGGTTCATCGCGCACTCTCCTTGCCGGTGGCCGCCGCACCCTTGCCGCTGGCGATTTCGCGCTCGCGGCGGTTGAACGACTGTGAGTACACCGCCGACCGCGCGGCCAGGATCGGATCGTCGGAACCGGCGATGCCGCTGGGCAGGATCAACGGATCGTAGTTCAGGTCGCGGCAGGCGCCGATGGCCTGGGGCTGCATCGACACCAGGCTGAGCGTGCCCACTTTCACCTGGCGGCGCTGCGCCGGCCACACCTGTGACGGATCGTCGATCGGGTCGCCCGCCTCGGCGATGCTGACCCACATGTCCCAGCGCACCGGGCCCTGGGCCAGCCGCTGGGCGAACTCGTCGGCCAGGTAATCCAGCCCGGCTTTCGCGCGTTGCGCCGGTGTCATTTCCACGAAGGGCGCCTGCGGCCGCATGCTCCAGCGCACGAAGCGATGGCTGCCGTCGGCGGCGGTGAAGCGGAAGGCGTTGACCCCGTTGTAGGTGGTGTCGGCCCAACTGCTGGACCACGGCGCGGTCTTGGCCCACTGCCCGAACGCACGCGCGGACGGGTACTTGGCCAGCACGGCGGCCATCTTGGCCGGGTCCGGCTTGCCGGTGGCCGGATCGGGGATGCCGGCGCGGGTCTGTTCGAGGAAGGCCTCGCTGGTGGGCACGGCGAAGAACGGGAAGCTGTTCATCGCCGTCCGCCATTCCTGGCCATCATCGCTGACCAGCTGCAACGCCATGCTGCGCACGCGCGCATTGGCGTCGGCACCGTGCGGGTCGCCGCCGCCGATGGAGAGCCGGCCCAGCACCGGTACCTGCAGTTGCCGGAACACGCGCGCCGAACTCAGCGCCACGCCTTCCGGCGTGCCCTGAAACGTGCCGCTCACGCACACGCCCTTGGTATGCGCGCGGCGGAAGCCCGGCTGCGGCGGGCCGGTGGCCTCGATGCTGTCGGTGAAGGTCTGCGCGGTGATGCGGTCGCGGCCGATCCAGCCGGCCAGCCAGGCAAAGGCCAGCACCAGCAGGCCGGCGATCAAGGCGATCAGCGCGATCCACAGCAGCGGCGACGGTGGTCGCGGTGCGCCCGGCTCGCGGCCGGCACGGGAAGAGCCGAAGAGTGACATGTCTGGATTCCTGCCTTCACAAAGCGTGTGGGTGGGCGACCGGGCCATGGTGTCAGAACGTGGGCGACGCCGATATTCACATTTTCGACAACTCTTCCAAATGCAGATCCCCGCCGAAGCGGGGATCTGTGGGTGTCACGGCAGGACCGGGCAGGGCCCGGCCGACTCAGGCGTAACGCGTCTTGAGCATGGTCCATGCCGAGCGCAACGCCAGCGCCTCGCCACCGGCCGGGCGGCCCGGGCGCTCGCCATCGTTCCAGGCGTACACGTCCAGGTGCGCCCAGCGCTGGCCTTCGGCGATGAAACGCTCCAGGTACAGCGCGGCGGTGACCGAACCGGCCATGCGCGAGCCGGCGTTGGCCAGGTCGGCGATGTTGCTGTGCAGGTAGCGCAGGTAGGGGCGCCACAGCGGCATGCGCCAGACCGGATCGCGCACCGCTTCACCGGCCTGCAGCCACTGCTGGGCCAGCGTGTCATCGTTGCTGAACAACGCCGGCAGGTCCGGGCCAAGCGCGATCCGTGCCGCACCGGTGAGGGTGGCGAAGTCGAGCACGATCTCCGGCTGCTGTTCGCTGGCGTAGGTCAGCGCATCGGCCAGGATCACCCGCCCTTCGGCATCGGTGTTGTCGATCTCGATGCTCAGGCCCTTGCGGGTGGCGATCACTTCGCCGGGGCGGAAGGCATCGGGGCCGATCGCGTTTTCCACCGCCGGGATCAGCAGGGTCAGCTGCACCGGCAGCTGCTGGGCCATGATCAGCCCGGCCAGCCCGAGTGCGTGCGCGGCGCCGCCCATGTCCTTCTTCATGTTGCGCATGCCATCGCCCGGCTTGATGTCCAGCCCGCCGGTGTCGAAGCACACGCCCTTGCCGACCAGCGCCACGTGCGGCTGGCCTGCCTTGCCCCAGCGCAGCACGATCAGGCGCGGCGCGCGATGCGAGGCGCGGCCCACTGCGTGGATGGACGGGAAATTCTGCTCCAACAGCGCATCGCCGGTGATCACCTCGATCTGCGCGCCATGCGCGCTGGCCAGCTCGCGCGCGGCGTCTTCCAGCTGCTGCGGGCCCATGTCTTCGGTGGGCGTGTTGACCCAGTCGCGCACGCGCAGGCTGGCAGTCACCACATCGCGCACTTCGGCCGACGGCGTGGCCGCCAGTTGGGCCGGTGCACGATTGGGCTTGCGGTACCGCGCGAAGCGGTAGCTGCCCAGGCCCCAGCCGATGTGCAGCAGGGTTTCGATCTCTGCCGGCAATGCATCGGCCAGCTGCCACACGCTGCCTTCGGGCAGTGCGAACGGCGCATGCGCGTAGGCATAGGCATCACCGGCATCGCCCACACCGACGATCGCACCGGCCAGGCCATGCTCACCAGGCAGCAGCACCACGCTGCCGCCGCTGCCGTTGAAGTGCTGTGCGTCGATCCAGGCCAGCTGCGCCGCGCTTTGCTGCGCGCGCCACGCGCCGAACTGCTCGCGGTTCATCACGTGCAGCGGCAGCGCCTTGGAGGTATCGGCGGTGAAACCGTTGATCTGGGTCATGCGGGGTAGGGCTCCGTTCGTGGTCAGGCGTGAGCGACGGATGCGTTGGCATCCAGCCAGTCGGCCAGCCCGGTCAGGGTGTCGAACTGCAGGTCGGGCTGCAGCGAAGGATGGGGCCAGGCGTGGTCTTCGCGGTTGATCCAGCAACCACGAAGGCCGGCCTGCATCGCACCAACCACGTCCATGTCGGCGTGGTCGCCCACGTGCAGCACATGCGCGGGGGCAATGCCCAGGCGGTCGCAGGCGGCGTGGAAGATGCTGGCCGCCGGCTTGGCCGCGCCGTGTTCGCGCGAGCCCAGCTGGAAGGAGAAATGGTGGGCCAGGCCGATCCGCTGCAGGTCGGCGTTGCCGTTGCTGAGCGCGGCGACAGGCACCTTGGCGGCGATCCGCGCCAGCGCGTCGAGCGCGTCCGGGTAGAACTCCACCTGGTTGCGCGCGGCGTAGAACGCTTCATAGGCCGGTTCGAGCAGGGCCAGGTCGGCACCGCTTTTCTCCAGCGCCTCGCTCAGCGTCAACCGGCGCAGCGCGCTGAGGTCATGGTGCAGGTGCGGGTTGGCGTGGAAGGAGCGCTCGCGCAGTTCGCGCATGGCCGCCACCGGGTACATCGCGGCGGTGGCGGGGCTGTGCTGGCGCATCCAGTCGAACAACACCTGGTCGATGCGCGCGCCGATGGGGGCGAACGGCCACAAGGTGTCGTCGAGGTCGAGGGTGATGGCTTGGACTGGGAAATTCACCCGCCCATTCTACGCCTGCCATCCGGGGCGGGCATGCCCGGATCGGTTCATTCAAGCAGCCGCGCCCACCCGTGGGTACCCTCCAACCGCGCCAGCACCAGCTTGATGCAGACCAGCAGCGGCACCGCCAGCAGCAGCCCGACCATGCCCCACAGCCAGCCGAACACCATCAGTGCCAGGATCAGGATCAGCGGCGAGATCGCCATGCGGCGGCCCAGCACGATCGGCGTGACCACCTGGCCTTCCACCGTGTGCAGGGCCAGGTAGCAGGCGGCCGGCAGCAGCGCCTTGAGCGGATCGCTGAACTCCACAAAGCCCATCAGCAGCATCAACGCCACCCCGATCAACGGGCCCACGTACGGGGCGAAGTTGAGCAGCGCAGCCACCGTGCCCCATAGCAGCGCTTCCTGCAGGCTGATGCCCAGCAGCAGCAACACCCCGGAAAACACCAGTCCCACCAGCGTGTTGATCACGGTGATGGTGAGCACGTAGCGCGATACCTCGCGTTCGATCGAACGCAGGATGTCGGTGGTGAAGCGCTGTTGCTGGCGGCTGGGGAACAGCGCGATCGCATGCTTCTGCAGGCTCTGCCCGTAGATCATGAAGAACAGCGTCAGCAGTACCACTGCCAGCACCGAGGCGGCCAGCCGCGGTGCACGGGTGAGCACTTTGTAAGGGTCATCGAGCTGGGTGCGCACGATCTGCACGCGCCGGCTGCCTTCGCCGCCGGCCACCCGCGCGAAGTTCTCCGCGGCCTGGTTGGCCTGCTGCACCGGCTTGGTCAGATCCTGCACCTGGCGCGCCACCTTGCGCAGTTGCTGCGGTGCTTCCTGCGCCCATTCCATCGCCGGGCCGACCAGCTGCACGCCCAGTGCCGCCGCGCCGCTCAGGCCCGCGCCGATCACCAGCACCGCCGCGAGGAAGCGCGGAATCCACAGCTTGCCGAGCAGGCGCAGGATCGGGTTGCCCACCAGCGCGAAGAACATCGCCAGCAGCACCGGCAGGATCACTTCCTGGGCCGCCCACAGGGTGAAACAGACCGCCAGCGTGGCCAGCACCACCAGCGACATGGGCGCACGCGGGCGCGGCAGTGGGGCAGTGGCGACGGTGTCGTCGGGGGTAACGGCAGGAACGCTCATGCGGGCGCCGGGCAGGAAGGGAGCGCCATTATTGGGCAAGCCGGGTGCGGGCGGCGTGTTGTATCCGTGCAGGAAAAGCGAGGCCCCACCGCAGTACGGCAGGGCCTGGTTTCAGCGTTCGGAAATATCGGTGGCTGCTTCGGCCGGTTGCGGCTGTTGCGGCGAGGCCGGTTCGACGCGCGGCTGCGGCTGCGGGCTGGCCCGCGGCGTGGGTGCAGCTGCCCGGGGAGCCGGGCGGGCCAGGTCATCGGTGGCATCGTCCACCTTGTCGGCCGCCTGCTCGGCGGTCTCGGCCGCTTCGCCTGCCTGCATCGAGGCGAACGCGGCCTGGGTACTGGCCACCAGATTGGAGACCGAGCCGATCATCTGCAGCCAACGCGCACCCTGCACCTTGGCGCCGAGCCCGGTCGGTTCCAGTTTGCCGGCCAGGAAGCCGCCGGCAAGACCCACGGTTATGATCCGCATCGGCGTCCACCCGGCACGCCAGACGGTGCTGAGGGAG
Source organism: Stenotrophomonas sp. P5_A9 (assembly GCF_056400525.1). Lineage (NCBI taxonomy): Bacteria > Pseudomonadati > Pseudomonadota > Gammaproteobacteria > Lysobacterales > Lysobacteraceae > Stenotrophomonas > Stenotrophomonas sp. P5_A9. The sequence goes on along the minus strand of NZ_JBFULC010000017.1, from coordinate 29,207 downwards.
AACCAGCTGCTGCGGGTTTTTTCCACCCGCACCGCCACCACCAGCTCGGCACGCTGCACGCGCTGGCGCAAGGCTTCGAAGTTCATCGCTTCACCCCCGTCGTATCGACGTCGGCATCGGGATCTTCATCGCTGGGTTCGTCATACAGCCCCAGCCGAGACAACTGCCGGCGGGTGGCATGCATGCCGGTATGACGGAAGAAGAACGACACCCGCCACATCGCATAGCCGGTCACCAGCAGGCTGACGACCGAGGTGATCAGCAGCGAGTGGAACCAGGACAGGCCCCAACGCTGCATCAGGGCGATCAGCGTGCCGGCCAGCAACAGCCAGGCCGACGCGCCGAACACGATCGCCACGCCAGCCCATGCCAGCGCACGCCCAAACGCACTCCGCGCCAGCGCGAAGTCGGCCGAGGCCAACCGTCGCAGCGAGCGCAGGGTGTGCTTGGCCGACTCGACGGTCTCACGGCCGGCCTCACCGACCTGGCGGATGCTCTCGTCCAGGCGCGGTGCTTTTTCACCGCTGCCCGGTGGCGGGGATTCCGCGCCACCGGTAGCGGTCGACTGGGCTTGATCGCTCACGCCGACTTACTTGTCGCCGCCGCTGCGGGCCAGCTTGGCGATGATCCAGCCGGCGGCGAAGGCCACGCCGAAGGAGGCCAGCGGACGCTCGCGGATCAGCTCGGCAGCGCTGTCGACCAGGTCCTTGCCCTTGTCCATCAGTGCATCGACCTGTTCCTTGGCAGCGGCACCGCCAAATTCAGCGGCCGCCAGGCCCGACAGCGCGGTGTCGGACAGTTCGGCCTTGACGTTGGCCTTGCCGATGCGCAGTTCGTCGCCGGCCGCGCCGGTGGCGCCCTTGATCGCACCGCCGGCGGCGCTGGCCGCGGACTTCAGGTGCGAACCGGCTTCGCCCAGGTGTTCCTTCAGGTTTTCGGTATTGGTGGGGCTCATCGTGACTCTCCGTTATGTGCGATGGGGAAGGTGACCGGGGAGGGACCCCGATAACGAACGCAAGGTAATAGCATCGGCCGGGTGTAGGGCGTGTTACGCCCCGTGAGTTGCGCGCGAAGACCGGCTGAGCCGTTCAGCGCATCACCAGCACGCCAGGCGTGTTGCCGCGCACGATGCGCAGCACCAGTTGCGGCGGGCGTTGCTGGAAGTTGGCGCGCCAGCTGGCCAGGTCGGCAAATTCGCCGGCGCTGGTTTCGGTGATGACATCGCCGGCGGCCAATCCCGACGTGGCCGCGCGGCTGCCGCGCTTGACCTCGCTTACCTGCACACCACTGATACCGGCCTGGCGCAGCGATTCGGGCAGGTCCACGAAGGTGGCCCCGACCAGGCGCGGATCCAGCGTATCGCCGCTGACCGCACGCGCCTGTTCCTTCAGCGTGGCCTTGAGCTGCAGCGGCTTGCCATCGCGGCGGATGTCCAGGCTCAGCGTGCTGCCGACCGGGGTCAGCCCTTCCACGTTGTGCAGGGCCTGCGCGCTGTCCACGCGCTGGCCGTTGGCGCTCACCACCACATCGCCCGGCCGCAGCCCGGCCGCGGCGGCGCCGGACCCGGCCAGCACGCGCGTCACCAGCGCGCCACGCGATTCGGTCAGGCCCAGCCCCTGGGCGATCTGCTGGGTGAGGTTCTGCGCTTCCACGCCGAGCGTGCCGCGCACCACCACGCCATGCTTGACCAACTGGTCGACCACGTCGCGGGCAAGGTTGGACGGAATGGCCAGGCCCAGGCCGATGTTGCCGGCCATGCTGCCCTGCGGATTGAAGCTGGCCGTATTGATGCCCACCAGCTGGCCCTGCAGGTTGACCAGCGCGCCACCGGAGTTGCCCGGGTTGATCGACGCATCGGTCTGGATGAAGTTCTGGTAGCCCAGCCCGCGGATGCCGCTGCGGCCCACCGCCGAGACGATGCCCGAGGTCACCGTCTGGCTGAAGCCGAACGGGTTGCCGATGGCCACCACGAAGTCGCCCACGCGCAGCTGTTCGCTGTTGCCCAGCGGCAGCGCGGTGAGCTTGTCGGCGGGGATGCGGATCAGTGCGATGTCGGTATCGCGGTCCGAACCGAGGAACTCGGCCTTCACCGTGCGCCCGTCGGCCAGCGTCACCTGCACGTCGTCGGCGTTGTCGATGACGTGGTGGTTGGTCAGCACCAGACCCGCGCTGGCGTCGATGATCACCCCCGAGCCCAGCGATTCGTTGATGCGTTCCTGCGGCACTTCGGGGAACAGCCGGCGCAGGATCGGATCGTTGAAGAACGGGTTGCGCACGCGCACCACCTGCTTGGTGTTGACGCTCACCACCGCCGGCATCACCCGCTCCAGCATCGGTGCCAGCGACGGCACCGTCTGCCCGGCGACCGCTGCCGGCAGTGCGGCCGTGGCGGGAATGGTGAGCGACACCGGTGCCGCTTCGGCACGGTTGTCCAGATGCGCGTTGATGGCCGTGGCGGTGAAGCCACCGAAGGCGGCGGCAAAGGCCAGCGTGAGCAGAGTCGGGAGCGGTCGCATGGTCCGGCGGTTCCGTATCGAAAGAGGTAAAGACATGCATACGGTAAAGCAAGCTGAATGAGTGTGTCCGCCCGCGCCTAAACCGCGAATGAAATCGGCCTCCATTCGCGCCCGCCGTCCCAGGCGCTGCGGCCCTCGGTCGGCGTTGACAGCGCCTTCGGCAGGGGTAAGCTGGGCAGGCATCGGCCACAAGATGTTGCGTCGCCGAGCAGGATTGCCCCAAGAGGTTGGGTTTGCTGTCCGGGGCAACGACACGCCGTCAACGATCAGGCCGTGGCCCGTGCCTGATGGAGCCTGCCCTGCGATGAGCACGCTGCCCCTGGACCAGATCCGCGACGCAGGCGCCGATGCCGACGGCGTACCGCTGCAGCCGGCCTCGCTGGATATCTGGGACCGCAAATACCGCCTCAAGACCCGGCAGGGCGAACCGCTGGATGCGGACATCGACGCCACCTACCTGCGCGTGGCCCGCGCGCTGGCCGATGCGGAAACCACCGCCGAACTGCGCCAGCACTGGAACGAGCGCTTCACCTGGGCACTGCGCCGTGGCGCGATCCCGGCCGGGCGGATCATCTCCAACGCCGGCGCGCAGGCGCACAAGCCGGCCACCAGCACGATCAACTGCACCGTCTCGGGCACCATCGAAGACTCGATGGACGGCATCCTGCAGAAGGTCCACGAAGCCGGGCTCACCCTCAAGGCCGGCTGCGGCATCGGCTATGAGTTCAGTACGTTGCGACCGCGCGGGGCGTTCGTCGCCGGGGCCGGCGCGCACACCTCCGGGCCGATGTCCTTCATGGATATCTTCGACAAGATGTGTTTCACCGTGTCCTCGGCCGGGGGGCGGCGCGGTGCGCAGATGGGTACCTTCGATGTGTCGCATCCGGACGTGCGCGAGTTCATCCGCGCCAAGCGCGAAGACGGCCGGCTGCGCCAGTTCAACCTGTCGCTGCTGATCACCGACGGCTTCATGCAGGCCATCGAAGACGATGCCGACTGKCCGCTGCTGTTCCCGCTGACCCGCGCCGAAGCGGCCGACCAGGACCTGGCCGACCAGGCACAGGTGCAGTGGCGGTCGTGGCCGACCCATCGCGGGTACGTGGTGCGCGAGGATGGCCTGGTCGCCTGCCGGGTGTATGGCCAGCTGCGTGCGCGGCACCTGTGGGACATGATCATGGTGTCCACCTACGACTATGCCGAGCCCGGTTTCATCCTCATCGACCGGGTCAACGAGATGAACAACGCCTGGTGGTGCGAAGACATCCGCGCGACCAACCCGTGCGGGGAGCAGCCGCTGCCGCCCTACGGCGCCTGCCTGCTCGGCTCGGTCAACCTCACCCGCTTCGTGCGCGACCCGTTCACCGCGCAGGCCCGCTTCGACTGGGACCAATACAAGGAGGTGGTGCGGGTGTTCACCCGCATGCTCGACAACGTGGTCGAGGTCAATGGCCTGCCGCTGGAACAGCAGCGCCAGGAGATCCTGCGCAAGCGCCGGCACGGAATGGGCTTCCTCGGCCTCGGCTCGACCCTGGCGATGCTGCAGATGACCTATGGCGACCCGGCCTCGTGCGCGTTCACCGAGGACGTGGCCCGCGAGATGGCCATCGCCGGCTGGGAAACCGGGCTGGCGCTGGCCCGCGAAAAAGGGCCGGCGCCGATCATGCAGGAGACCGTCGAGGTGACCGCGGCGATGCTGCGCCAACGCCCGGAGATGGTCGACGACGGCTGGCGGGTTGGCCAGCAGGTGGAGGGCAGGGTGCTGCACGCGCGCTACAGCCGTTACATGCAGCGCATCGCCGAGGTCGCCCCGGCGCTGGTGGCGGAACTGGCCGAGGTCGGCGCGCGCTTCACCCACCACAGCTCGATCGCCCCCACCGGCACCATCAGCCTGTCGCTGGCCAACAACGCCTCCAACGGTATCGAGCCGTCCTTTGCCCACCACTACAGCCGCAACGTGATCGTCGAGGGCCGCAACAGCAAGGCGAAGGTGGACGTGTTCTCCTACGAACTGCTGGCCTACCGCCACCGGGTCAACCCGCGCGCGATGCCGTTTGCAGAAGCGCAGGACGCCCGGCTGCCGGCCTACTTCATCGCTGCCGACGACATTTCGCCCAAGGCCCACGTCGATGTCCAGGCCGCCGCGCAGAAGTGGGTGGACAGCTCGATCTCCAAGACCGCCAACGTCCCCACCGACTACCCCTACGAGCAGTTCAAGGACATCTACCGCTACGCCCACGCGCAGGGATTGAAGGGCTGCACCACCTTCCGTTTCAACCCGGCCGCGTTCCAGGGCGTGCTGGTCAAGGAGGCCGATCTGGAGAACACCACCTACCGTTTCGAGCTCGAAGACGGCGCAGTTGTGGAGGTAAAGGGCAACGAACAGATCGAGTACGACGGTCAATTGCACACCGCCGCCAATCTGTTCGACGCGCTCAAGGAGGGCTACTACGGCAAGTTCTGATTCATGTACGGAAGCTGTTTTAAAGGGGTTTGCTGCCGATGCCCGGTTGCCCGGGCGCACGCATCGCCGGCCCGCCAAGCACAGATGCGGCTCATGGGCTGCGACAAGACCGTTCCACGATGGACCGCGCCGGTATAGCATCGCCAGCGATTTGACTAACCAGCCCCTATAGGAGGCAATCATGAGCAACGGCAATGGTGTGACCGCGACCCTGACCCAGGGCGTCGACGAAGTGAAGGAAGTGGCTGGCAAAGTGGGCGAGACCATCGCCACCACCACTGAAGATGCGGTTGCCTCGGTGAAGAAGACCGTCAAGCGCGCACGCAAGGCTGCCACCACCCAGGTTGCCAAGGTCAAGAAGGCCGTGCAGAAGGCCGAGAAGACCGTCGCCAAGAAGGCTGACAAGGCGGCCAAGTCGGTCGGCAAGACCCTGGCCAGCGCCAAGAAGAAGCTGGAAGCGGCCAAGAGCAACGCCAAGGCCGAAGCTGCCTCGCTGAAGAAGCAGGTTGCCAAGAAGAAGGCCGCCGCCGAGAAGGCCGTGACCAAGACCACCAAGGCCGCCAAGAAGGTTGCCGGCAAGAAGGTCGCCACCGCCAAGAAGGCCGTGACCAAGAAGACCGCCGCCGCCAAGAAGGTCGTCGGCAAGAAGGTTGCCGTGGCCAAGAAGACTGTCGCCAAGAAGACCGCGACCGCCAAGAAGGTGGCTGGCAAGAAGACCGCCGTCGCCAAGAAGGCCGTCGGCAAGAAGGTCGCCGTGGCCAAGAAGACGGTCGCCAAGAAGTCGGCCGTGGCCAAGAAGGTCGTCGGCAAGAAGACCGCCGCCGCCAAGAAAGTGGTCGGCAAGAAGGTCGCCACCGCCAAGAAGGCCGTGACCAAGAAGACCGCAGCGGCCAAGAAGGTCGTTGGCAAGAAGACCACCGCGGCCAAGAAGGTGGTCGGCAAGAAGACCGCCGTTGCCCGCAAGACCGTCGGCAAGAAGGTCGCCGTGGCCAAGAAGGCTGTGGCCAAGAAGACCGCGACCGCCAAGAAGGCCGTGGCCAAGAAGACCGTAGCCCGCAAGGCTGCTCCGGCCAAGCGCGCCAGCGCTGCCAAGACCGTGGCCCGCAAGGCCCCGGCCAAGCGCGGCCGCAAGTAAGTCGGTAAGCACGGCGCCTGCCTCCGGGCAGGTGCCGTGACGCGGTCGCAGACGGGTACTCCCTGCAGGCGCACGAGGAACCGCACCATGGCTGTCAGGATCGACCAGAAGATCAAGGGCTACGCCGTGCTCACCCCCGAGGAGAAGACGCGCCAGGCCGCTGCCAGTGCAGCGCCCGCCCTCGCCACCGCCCCGGCCCTGGCACCCTCCGACAACATCGTGCAGATGCACGAGCGCATCGAGCGCCCCGACGTGTTGATCGGCAATACCTACAAGATCAAATCCCCGCTGGTGGAGCACGCCTTCTACGTGACCATCAACGACATCGTGCTCAACCCCGGCACCGAGCATGAGCTGCGGCGCCCGTTCGAAGTGTTCATCAACTCCAAGTCGATGGAGCATTTCCAGTGGATCGTCGCGCTGACCCGGATCATGTCCGCGGTGTTCCGCAAGGGCGGCGACGTGACGTTCCTGGTCGAAGAAATGAAGGCCGTGTTCGACCCGCGCGGTGGCTACTACAAGGCCGGCGGCGTCTACATGCCCTCGTTGGTGGCCGAGCTGGGCAGCATCATCGAAGCGCACCTCAAGTCGATCGGCCTGCTGCACGACCCCGAGCTGAGCCCGGCGCAACGCGCGCTGATCGCAGAAAAACGCCGCCAGTACGAGCAGCACGGCCCGGACAGTACCGCCGACCACGAGGAAGACTTGGCCGTCACCGGCGATGGTACGAGCTTCCCGCCGAGCGCCAGCATGTGCCACAAGTGCAACGCCCAGGCGCTGGTGATCCTGGATGGATGTGCGACGTGTTTGAACTGCGGGTATTCCAAGTGCGGGTGAGGGCGCCGGTGTCGCGCAGTGCCGGTACGGTGAGCCTCACCGCCGCGGGCGAACGACCTCTGTCGACGTAGTCTGTCCACGCGCCCTGCTAGGGTTGCCCCTCGACAAGGGAGACGCCATGCGCGGTCTAGATTTCAGTTCCTGGCAGGCCATGCTTTCCACCCTGGTGGGGTTGGCGGTGATCACCCTGATCGGCGTCGGCATCCGGCTGCTGGTGATGCAGACCCTGCAGCAGCGGCGCGAGCGCGAGAACCGGCAGATCAACGAGCGCCTGCGCACCCTGATCGCCGCCTACAAGGTGCTGGGCGGGTCGTTCACCGGTACGCTGCATGTCGACCCACGGCATCTGCGCGACCTGCACCGCGCCGCGCCGGACGATGCGCTGTCATTGCCCGACGGCGTCGACGCCGGCAGCGATCGCGCGCGGCGCATCCGCGACGCGGTGGAAGCCGCACTGTCGGACATCATCCTGCTCGGCACCGATGACCAGGTGCGGCTGGCCGCGCGCGCGGCCACCGAACTGGCGCAGGGTCGCCCGGTGCAGACCGCTGAACTGGTGGTGTCGCTGCGCGACTTCATCCGCGCCGCGCTCGACCTGGCGCCGATCCCGGCCAGCGTGGCCATCCCGCAGCAGGGGCCGGCCCGTCCCAGCGCCGGTACAAAGGGCAAGGGGGACGGCGACAAGGCCGGCGGCAAAGCTGGTGGGGGCGGCGGCGGTGGTGGCATGGGTGGGATGGGCGGTGGCGGGATGGGCGCCGGGCACGGCGCGGACGACGACAGTGGCCACGCACGTTGAGCAGGCCCGGCCGACCCGTCGGCCATTACGGCTTGCAGCGCCACGCAGGCGTCAACGCGGCAGGCTGATCGACCAGGCGACAAACGCGGCCCAGACCGGCGCAACGCACAGCGCCCAGGTATGCCATCGGCGCAACGCCGCACCGCGCGCCATCACAACCAGCGCGGCAAACACCGGCAGCAACACCCCCAGTTCGATCAGCAGGTTGCGCCACAGATAGACGTTGTCGAACTTCAGCGCGCCGGCACTGGGCAGCACACCCGGCAGGGACACCCCAGCCTGCAGTGGCCAGAACAGCGGCACCGGATGCGCGCCCACCAGCAGATCCAGCAGTGGGTGCGGGGCGCTGGCCGCCAGCAGCCACGGCAGCGCCAGTTGGACGCCAACGGCATTCGCCATCCGGTTCGCGGCCACCGCCGCGATCAATGCGAACAACAGGCTGTGGGTGAGACGCGGGTTGGCGCCATAGCCGAGCAGCCAGATCCCCAGATAGTCCAGGTCCGGACACACCGCGAGGAACACGAACGGCACTATCGCCGCCCGCGAGGGCGCCGGCGCGCGCGCGTTCCAGCAAAGGAAGGCGGTGAGGCCAGCGCAGGTATGGCCGGCAAGGGATGACATCGCGGCAGGACCGATGACCGTAGAGTGGTCAGGATCCTGCCTCTGCGTGGGCGGACGATGGGGCCACTGTGTGGCCCGGATGAAGTCCTTACGTCCCGCTCAGCTCCACCACCGGCACAAAGCCGCCGTAGATCATCCGCTTGCCATCGAACGGCATCAGATTGGTTTCCGGATCCATGCGCGGGTCATCCATCATCTTCTGCATGCCGGCATCGCGGGTGGCCTTGTCCGGCCATTCGATCCACGAAAAAAGCACCGTTTCATCCGCCTTGGCCTCCACCGCACGATGGAAGTCGGTCTGTTTGCCGTGCGGCACATCATCGCCCCAGCACTCCACCACGCGGGTGGCGCCGTGCTCGATGCAGATCGCATCACACATCTGTGCGTGCTTGAGGAATGCGTCCTTGTTCGCGGTGGGGACGGCGATTACGAATCCATCGATATAAGCCATGCCAAGCTCCGGATGGCGCACCGGAATGGGCGCCTTCACTGCATACGACGAATCAGGGGGAGAACGATCGACAGTGCGCCGCAGTGCACTTTGTCGATGTGATGAGGATCGCCCTGAGCCGATAAATTCCAGCAAATTCAACGGGTTGTACAGTACGCAAGCATCCATGCACGTATGGGGTCAGAAAAATCCGAACGCCGACGAGGAAGATCCTGATATCGGGGCTGACGCATTCCATCGAAGATGGGGAGCCGGAAAGGACGCCCACACGAGCGACCTGAGCAACGCCTCCGTTGCGTTGCCGGTGTATCACGGAGGATGGACGCGTTAGCCGACTACTCCCCAAGAGCGGCTTCCCCAACGCGTGACGCCCCGAAAGGGCATCGTCGTGACCAGATTCCAATTTGCTGTTTGCCGATGCTGGCGTATCGCCGCACGGCGCCGTGGCCTTCCCTTGTCGTTCAGCATCAACGTCGCCAGGATCACGCCGCATGCACGCTTCAGCGCTGTTTTCCCGCTGAAATCGCAGCGCGCGCGTATATGCCAGAGCGCAACTGAACCGCCGCCAAAAATTCACTGATATGAAACCTATCGACTTCAGGGCGGGTTGTGGCGAATAACGGAGAATTTACATTCCCGATGCAGAGCGGCGTCCGCGCTGGCTGCAAGCAGTTCACGACAAAAAGGTGTACCCCCATGAAGACTTCGTTGATTGCCCTGGCCCTCGCCGCCGCCCTGCCGTTCGCCGCTTCGGCTGCTGAAGGCCTGTCCTACAACTACGCCGAAGGCGACTACGTCAAGACCGACGCAGACGGCGGCAAGGCCGATGGTTGGGGCGTGAAGGGTTCCTATGCGTTCCTGCCGAACTTCCACGCCTTCGGTGAGTACAACCAGCAGAAGACCGACATCGGCAACTTCAAGGTTGACCAGTGGCGCGTCGGCGTTGGCTACAACCAGGAAATCGGCAACAGCACCGACTTCGTGGGCCGCGTTGCCTACAACAAGTTCGACCCGAAGGAAGGCCTGGACTTCAACGGCTACAGCGCTGAAGCCGGTATCCGTACCGCGTTCGGCCAGCACGCCGAAGTCTATGCGATGGCCGGCTACGAGGATTACAGCAAGAAGCACGGCGTCAATCCGGATGGCCAGTTCTACGGCCGCCTGGGTGGCCAGGTGAAGTTGAACCAGAACTGGGGCATCAACGGCGACATCAAGATGGATCGCCATGGTGACAAGGAATGGTCGGTCGGCCCGCGCTTCAGCTGGTAATTCCAGCGTGACCGCATCGCCACGTGCCTGAACGGCGTGGCAGGAAAGGCCCGGCATTGCCGGGCCTTTCTCGTTCTTCGCGCGGCACCGTCGATAATGCGCGTTCTCACACCCAAGGCTCCCGCATGACCACGCCCTCCGATCCTCAACACCCCCGGCTTGGCTGTGGTGCCGTCGTGCAGCGTGCCGATGGCGCACTCCTGCTGGTGCAGCGCGGGCGCGAGCCGGAGAAAGGCCACTGGGGCCTGCCCGGCGGCAAGGTGGACTGGATGGAAACCGTCGAACACGCGGTGATCCGCGAGGTCGAGGAAGAAACCGGGCTGCGCGTGGCGGTGGAGCGGTTGTTGTGCGTGGTGGACCATTTCGAACCGGCGCTGGGCCAGCACTGGGTGGCGCCGGTGTATCTGGTGCGTGCGCAGGATAAAACGCAGGTAGCGGCAGTGAAGGAACCAGAGGCGTTGCTCGCCCTGGGTTGGTTTACCCCCGATGCGTTGCCCACGCCGCTGACCGTGTCCACGTTGCGCGCGCTGGCGCATCTTTCAATGGCGCACTGAACGGTCGCGCTGCGGGCGGGGCCGGCTCAGCGCTTGGCGGCGGCGCTGTCGCCGCGTGCCACCGCTTCCACTTCTTCCAGACTGGCGCAGGCGTTGTCGCCCGGCGTGGACATTGCCAGCGCGCCATGCGCCGCACCCAGTTCCACCGCGGCCTGTTCGCCCTTGCCGCTGAGCAGGGCGTGTACCACGCCGGCCACGAAGGCATCGCCGCCGCCCACGCGATCGAGCAGGTCGACCTCACGCGTGCGCGAGACGAACAATGTCTCGCGCGTACGCAATGCACCGCCCCAGCCATTGCGTGCGGCGTTGCTGGCGTCGCGCAGGGTGAAGGCCACCGCCTGCAGGTTCGGGAAGCGCTGCAGCGCGCGCTGCGCGGCGGCGTCGGCCGGGCCCACATCCATCGGCGTAGTGCGTCGACCCAGGTCGGCCAGGTCCATGCCCAGGCACGCCGCAAACGAGTACTCATCGCCCACCAGCAGATCGCACTCGGCGGCGATGGCGCAGTTGGCATGCCGGGCGGCATCCGGGTCGGGATGGCTGTCCCAGAGGCTGGCGCGGTAGTTGAGGTCGTAGGACACCGCCACGCCGTGCCGGCGCGCGGCCCGCACCGCGGCGATGGCGGTCTGCGCGCTGTGCTCGGACAGCGCAGCGAAGATGCCGCCGGTATGCAGCCAGCGCGCGCCGTCGCGGCCGAACAGCACGTCCCAGTCGTACTCGTGCGCCTGCAGCTGCGAGGCGGCCGAGGTAACGCGATCGGAGATGCCCAGCGGTGCACGCACCCCAAAGCCGCGCTCGGTGAAGTTCAGGCCCATGCGGGTGTTGCGGCCGATGCCATCGTAGTCGCGCCACAGGATCTGGCCGGTATCCACGCCAGCGGCCTGGATCAGCTGTTGGGCCAGCGCACCCAGTTCGTTGCGCGGCAACGCGGTCAACACCCCGCTGCGGTGCCCGAAGGTGCTGCACAGGCCCCGCGCCACGTTGTACTCGCCACCGCCTTCCCACACGTTGAACTGGCGTGCGTTGCGGATCCGGCCTTCGCCGGGATCGAAGCGCAGCATCACCTCGCCCAGCGCCAGTGCATCCCAGCGCTGGCCGTGCGCTGCGGCCAGCGCGAACTGCTGCGTGCTCATCGTGCCTTGCACCCCAGCAGGCCCAGGTCGATGCCCTCGGCCATGCGCCGGTAACCTTCATCGTTGGGATGCAGGTGGTCGCGGGTAATGTCCTCGGGCAGGTTTTCCGGGTTGGCCGGGTCGCGCAGGATCTGGTCGAAGTCGATCAGGCCGTCATAGCCGCTGCGGCCGCCGCGCATCCAGGTGTTGAGCTGGGTGCGGGTAGCGGCGGCGGTGGGCTCGTAGCGGTCCGAGCCGCCGAACGGGGTGATGGTCGCCGCGATCGCACCGATGCCGTTGCCGTGCAGGCGCTCGGCGATCTGCCGGTAGCCCAGCACCATGTCCTCGGCGTTGCGGCCGGCCTTGGGCGGGGTGCCGCCGTCGTGGCGGATGTCGTTGATGCCTTCGAACACGATCACCTTGCTCACGTTGGGCAGCGCGATCACGTCGCGGTCCAGCCGCGCCAGCGCGCTGTGGCTGCGGCCGTGGTCCATTACCTTGTTGCCGCTGATGCCGGCGTTGACCACCACCACCCGGTCCGGGCAGGCCTGCTGCAGGCGCGCGGACAGCAGCGCCGGCCAATCGCCATTGCTGCCGCGCGTGGCCGTGGCGCCTTCGGTGATCGAATCGCCCAGGGCGACCACCACCACCGGCTTGCTGGCGCGTTCGGCAAGCACCGCCGACACCACGTTCTGCCGGTAGGCGAGTTTGACCTTGTCGCCCACCTCGGCCTGGCGGCCGTCGACGATGCGAAGTGCGGTACGCCGCACGGCCGGCTTGGTCGGTTCGGGGAAATACACGGTGAGCGATACATCGGCCAAGGCCGGCACCGTCATCGCCACCGGGTCGCTGAGCAGGGCGGCGCCCACGGGCACCACCACTTCGCTGCGACCATTGAAAGTGACCAGCTTGGCCGGGGTGGCCGTGCCGGTGCGTTGGGCCGAGGCGCCGCCAATGGTCAGCGGCGCATCGCCCAGTTCATTGCTGATGCGGAAGCGCAGCGCGGTGGCCGAGCTGGCCAGGCGCATGTCCTGGCGCACGGTCTGCCGGGCAAACTGCACCGGGGCCTCCGGCGTGCCGTCCAGGCGGTCCGGTGCCGGCGAGGCGGTCCATGCCGGCACCCAGACCTGGGCATGGGCGGGCAGCGCAGCGGCGCTGGTGGCAAGTGCAATTGAAAGTGCAGTGGTCCAGCGCAGCATGGCAGCCCTCCCAGGCGGTCAGCAGAACATATCCATCAAGAGAAGTAAGTGCCGCCGTTGACGTCCACGTTGGCACCGGTGATGAAACCGGCCGCGTCCGAGGCCAGGTACACGGCCGTGTCGGCGGCTTCCTGCGGACGGCCCTGGCGGCGCAGCGGGGTGTTGCCGGCCACGGCGGTGCGCACTTCCGGCTTGGTGAACTCATCATGGAAGCGGGTGGCGATCATGCCGCAGCACAGCGCATTGACGCGGATGCCGCGCGGGCCCAGCTCCTTGGCCATGGCCCGGGTGAAGGTCATCACCGCGGCCTTGGCGGTGGCGTAGATCGCCGCGCCCGGGCCACCGCCATCGCGACCGGCCTGCGAGGCGAAGTTCACGATCGCACCGCCTTCGGGCATGTGCGGTACCACCGCATGGGTGGTCAGGTAGACCGAGCTCATGTTGAGGTCCATCACCTTGTGGAAGAACGCCTCGTCGATCTCGGCCAGCGGACGGCGCTGCACCATGCCGCCGGCCACGTTCACCAGCACGTCGATCTGCGGGCCGAACGCGGCCTGGGTGGCCGCGACCATGCCGGCCACCGCCTTGGCATCGGTGACGTCGGCGCGGTGCACGATGGCGGTGCCACCGGCCGCTTCGATCTGCTGCAACGTGTCCTGCGCGCTGGCCTCGTCGTTGGCGTAGTTGATGCAGACCTTGGCACCGGCCGCGGCCAGCTTGAGCGAGATCTCGCGGCCGATGTCACGGCCGCCACCGGTGACGATGGCCACCTTGTCCTTGAATTGGGTCATGGAAAACTCCTGTGATGCGTTGGGGGGAAAACGGAAAGGGAATCAGCGCGGTTCGACCGGGCCGTGGATCTTTTCCACGCGGCCGGTCACCAGCCACAGCGCCAGCAGGGAGGCCGGCACCAGCGCGGCCACCAGGATGAAAATCGGTGCGTAGGATTCGTGGGTCATCGCCGGCACCAGCCAGGTGGTGATCAGCGTGCCGGCCACTGCGGCCATGCCACCCAGGCCAGCCACCGAACCCACGGACTTGCCGCTGAAGATGTCGCCGGGCAGGGTCTGGATGTTGCCGATGGCGATCTGGAAGCCGAACAGCACGAAGGCAATGGTGACCACCGCCCATACCGGGTCGGTGGCCAGCACCGCGCCGAGCAGGGCCGGGGCCATGATCGCCCCGCCCAGGGTGATCACCACCTTGCGCGCCTTGTCCACGCTCCAGCCGGCACCGATCAGCCGCCCGGACAACCAGCCGCCACCGAGGCTGCCGATCATCGCGCCGACATACGGCACCCAGGCGAAGATGCCGATCTGCTTGATGTCAAAGCCGAAGGTGTCGGCCAGGTAGATCGGCAGCCAGGACACGAACAGCCACCAGATCGGGTCCAGGAAGAACCGCGAAATCAGGATGCCCCAGGTCTGGCGATGGCCCAGCAGCTGGCGCACGTTGGGCACGTACTCGGCCACTGGCACCGCTGGCTGTTCGGTCGGCGCATCCAGGATCAACGCGCGCTCGGCCGCGCTCACCCATGGGTGCTTGTCCGGCCCGGCGCGGTAGATGATCAGCCACGGCAGCAACCAGATGAAGCCGATCGCACCGATCAGGATGAAGGTGCCGCGCCAGCCCAGCCACAGGAACAGCACCGCGATCAGCGGCGCGGAGATGATCGCCCCGATCGACGCGCCGGCATTGAACACGCCCTGCGCCAGCGCCCGCTCACGGGCGGGGAACCACTCGGCGTTGGCCTTCACCGCGCCCGGCCAGGCACCGGCCTCGCTGATGCCGAGCATCGCCCGCACCAGGCTGAAGGAGAGGATGGAGTGGGTGACCGAGTGCAGCGCGATCGAGATCGACCACACCGCGATCGACAGCGCAAAGCCCAGGCGCGTGCCAATGATGTCGAACAACCGGCCGAACACGAACTGCCCGGCGGCGTAGAACAGCATGAACACCGTGACCAGCAGCGCGTAGTCTTCCTTGGTTGCGCCCACATCCTTGGAGATCTGCGGCCACATCACCGCCAGGGCGTTGCGGTCGATGTAGTTGATGACCGTGGCAACGGCGATCAGCGCCACGATCAACCAGCGCACGTAGGTGCGCGCTTGGGTGGTGACCTTCATTTGCCGTCCTTGCCGCTGCCGGTGTCAAAGCGCTTCCAGCCGCCGTCCCAACGCCAGCTGTGGCCATCGCCGCTCACCTCATGCGCGCCGCCCTTGGACGGGTCATCGGCGATGCCCAGCGTCACGCGCTTGCCGCCGGCCAGGTCCAGTACCAGCACGTCGGCATCCTTGCCCCGGTAGTGGGCGATGCGGTCGATGCGGCTGTTGGCCCCGCGCACGGTTTCGGCGGTGCCGTCGTACTGGCCATGCGGTTCGAGCACGCCATAGAACGTGGTGGCAGCCTGCCCATCCACGCGCTGCAGCAGCATCGGTTCGCGGCGCAGGTTGAACGAGGGATCATTGGCCCCGCTTTCGCCGATCAGCGCACGCGACGGTGCGGTGCTGGCGAAGCGATAGGTATAGAAGCGTCCGTCCAGCAGCCAGGTGAGGCTGCGCGCCTCGCTGCTCGGCTCGCTGGACGCATCGATCCACACGTGCTGGTAGCCGTTGGCCTTGCCCAGCACCGGCCGCGCGGCCACCGCCGACTGCGCCTTGAAGCCCACGTCCATGATGTGGCCGTTGAAATGCAGCGGCAGGTCGTAGCGCGCCGCCTTGCTGCCGTTGACCCGCAGCAGGTCCAACACCACCGGCTCGGTCAGCGCCGGATGGGCCAGCAGCACCTGGGTGCGGGTGAAGCTCACCCCGTCGTAGGCACCGTCCATGCGCGCCGAGGCGATCTGGGTATCGTCGTTGACCGCGAACAGCAGCGGCGTCGGCGCCAGCGCCTGGCCCTTCTTCCAGTCGCCGCCGAAGTGGCTCTGCTCGTTCACCACCAGCGTGTTGTGGGCCAGCGTCTGCCGCGCCCAGCTGTTGTTCTCGGGCAGGTAGATGCCGCCGGCCTTGGCTTCGATGTTGAGGAAGCGCGCGGCGCCGTAATCGGTGACCACGCGCTGGCCGTTGTCGTAGAACAGCCAGTTGAGCTTGTCGAAGTGGCCGTGGCCCATGCCCTGCTTGGTGTTCTTCATCACCAGCGCCTGGCCGTTTTCACCGCCCATGCGCAGGATCGCCAGCGCACCTTCGGTGCCGTCCGGGCCATCGCGCAGCAGCGTGGGCACGAAGGCGAACGGCTTGGCCTTGTCCTGCGCCAGCGCCTGGGCCACCTGCAGGCCTTCGGGCGACAGCAGTACGCGCTTCTGTGCCTTGGCCACCGACAGCAGCCGCGCGTCGCTGGTCTGCGCGTAGGCGATGTCGATGCCGGCTACCAGTTCTTCGGTGTCCAGGCCCTTGTCCAGGATGGCGTCGTTGATCGGGAAGAAGTAGCCGCCGTAGCTGCTCTGCACCAGCGAATCGACGGCCTTGAGCAACACCCCGTCGCGGCGCTTGAAGATGCCGCGCTGCGGCTCGTTGCGCTGGATCGCATTGGCGAACAGGATGAACGGTGCCAGCGCATAACGCTGGTAGTAGGGGCCTTCCTCGTAATAGCCGTCCGGCGAGAACAGCTGGTCCACCTGCTTGAGGAAGCCGGCGCTGCCATCGCGCTTGCTGCCGTTCAACGCCTTGTCCACGTAGGTCGGGTCACGCAGCACGTAACCGGTCATGCCCACCGCCGCCACCGCCCAGGTGGCATGGTTGTGGATCTTGTCGAAGTTCTCCGGCGTACCGCTGAGGAAGTCGGCCATCGGCCGGAACACGCCGTCGTCGATGGTCTTGCGGTCTGCCGTGCTGAGGCTGTCGCGGATCGCGTCGTAGCCCTGCACCGCGCTCACCAGCCACACCGAATCGTTGAGGGTCTGCCAGAACAGCCGGCCGGGAATCTGCCCGCGGCCCTGCGGATGCGCGCCCAGCCCAGGGTACAGTTTGGCGTAGCCCAGCAGCAGGTCGCGCGCGTAGTCGGCATACACCTTGTCGCCGGTCAGCCGGTACAGCGCGCCGGCGGCCTGGATGGCCTGGTAATTGCGCTTGTGCTGTTCGTGGGTGTAGCCGCCGCCCTTGTCCTTGGGCACCGGCACATCGATTCCGGCCTTGATCATGCCGCGCACCAGGCGCTCGGCGCGCTGCTGTTCCTTGGCAAACACCGGGTATCTGGCGCCATCGCTGCGCATCTGCTGCCACTGCGCGGCGGTCACCAATACCGGGGCGCTGGCAGCGGCCGCCGGTTGTTGGCTGCCGGCAGGTGCGGCGGCAACGGCGGGCAGCGCGGCGGCGCTGAAGGAGGCCGCCAGCAGCAGCATCAGGGGCGTGGAACGCGTCATGGCAGGGTCTCGGCTGGAGTATCGGACTGCATCGCCGCGGTGGCGTCGAGCACGTTGCCGTGCGCGGCCAGGCGGGGCTCGCCGACGCGGTGGCTGAAGCGCACGCGTCCGCTGCGGAGGAACTGGTTATCGGTCAGCGTGGCGGTCTGCACGCCATGCAGGCGCAGGCTGGTGTCGGCGGCCACGCCCACGTTTTCAAGCTGGTTGCCGTGCACCCGCAGCGTCGGGCCGAAGGTGCTTTCATCGGTGCCACCGCGATACAGGTTCAACAGCGGCCCGGTGATATTGCGGAACTGCGAATCCACGATGTCCACCTGCTCGGCGTTGTAGGTGCCCAGGTCGTCGGTCTCGGCAGCGGCGGCAATCACGCTGCCGCTGATGTCCTCCACGGTGGTGTTGCGCAGCGCGATGCGCGCGGCCAGGCTGCCCTTGCCGGCGTTGACCACATCGAAGGCCTTGTTGGTGGTCAGCCCGTGGATGCGGCTGTCCTCGATCAGCAGGGTGTAGTTGAACGCCTGGCTGCCCGGGGCGATGCGCACCACCGCGCTGCCGGCCGCGTCCGGCGCCAGTGCGCCGTCGATATCCAGCCCGGTCAGCTTGAGCGAACCGCCGGCGCGGATCTCGAACAGGGCAGGGCGCGAGAACTGCAGGCTGGCGCGCCCACGGCGGGGGCCGATCACGCTGACCGGGTGGTCCACGTTCAACACCTGGTCGATGCGGTACTGGCCGCGCTGCAGCTGCAACTGGTCACCGGGGGCGCTGTTGGCCATCGCGCGGCTCAGGGTGTCCTCACCCGGGGCCACCTTGCGGGTGGCACCGCTGTCCAGCGCGGTGCTGGCCAGCGCCTTGGGATACCAGCTCACGCCGACCTGTTCGCGCGCGATCGGCGCGAGGTCGCGCGGCGCGCCCGCCGCGATGGTTTCCACCGGGTACTGCAGCCCGTTGGCCGCGCGCTGCAGGGTGACCTTCTGCGCGCTCACACCCGCGGGGAAGCCGGGCGACACGCTGGGGCTCTGCACATTCCCACTGAAGGCGATGCCCTCCAGATCGCCCTGGCTGCGCAGCAGCTCGCGGCTGCCATCGCCGATGAACAGGTTGCCGCGCAGGCGGCTGTTGACCGGCATGGCGTTGCGCTCGTCATCCAGGCCCGCACCGAGGAACACCTGGCGCACGCCGATGAAGCTGTTGCGCTCGATCAGGGCATCGTCCACCTGCTCATAGCGGTTCAACGGCGCATCGCGGGTGCCGGCCATCACCGCCAGTGCCGCGGCGAAGTTGTCGCCGGCGATGTTCTCGAAGTAGTTGTCGCGCACGATCTGGTGGCGGTTGATCACCCGCACGCCGCCGGTGTGGGCCTTGTTGTTGCCGAGGAACACGTTGCGCTCGACCACGTTGCCGTGGCCGTGGCGCAGCACCATCGAGCCGCGCGATTCGAAGAACACGTTGCCGCGATACAGGTTGCCGCCGGACTTGTTGGACACGATCTCCACTTCGCCATCGCACTGCTCGAACCAGTTGTTCTCCACCACGGTATTGGAGTTGGACTGCGAGTCGGTGCTGGTGCCCACCCGGATGGTCTCACCGCCGTTGCTGCCCAGGTTGGGGCGCGGGCCGAACCAGTTGTGGTCGATGCGGTGGCGGTTGTCCAGCCCACTGCTGGTGTTGCGCACCACCACCAGGGTGGTGCCGGCGTTGGTCTTGCCCACCAGCTGGTTGTGATCGAAGCGGTTGTCCTGGCCGTACATCCCGACCCAGTTGTCCGACTGCTGGCGGTCCGGCTTGTTGTAGCCGTCGATCACCACGCCGGTCACCCGGCTGTGGGTGGACCACTCCTTGGACGAGGCGCGGAAGGACACCACTTCGCTGCCCGGGGCCCAGCCATCGCGGAACACCAGGTTGGACACCTCCAGGTACGACCCGGCCAGGCGCAGCTGCGACTGGCCGCTGAGGATCACCTTGCCCGGGGTCTGCGCTGTCAGCTTAATTGGTTGACCAATTTTGCCGGTGCCGCGTAGCAGCAGGTCGATGTCGCGCCATACGCCGTCGGCGAGGATGACGGTATCGCCCGGCTGCAGCGCTTTGGTCGCCGTGGCATACCCGGCGGCATCATGGACCAGATGGTCGGCCGCGAAGGCGGGCAGTGCGCCGGCCGCAAGGCCCAATGCCAGGGCGGTGAGCAGCGGACGCAGCGCACGTGGCGCTTGAGAATGTTGCAGAGTCATCGGCTTACCCTCCCAGATCAACCGTGGCATCGAAACGCGAGTCCGGATCGTAACAGGTCGTCCAATGCGTCCGTCAACCACAATCGCATACCACTTTAGACGCATGTGGTTCGCCAGTTGCGCATATTTCTGCTGCATCCGCACATTAAATACCGTCAAAGTGGTCTGCACGAATGTCAGGGGTAGACTTTAGTACCAATTCATTGACATTGGTCCAGTAACCGTGAATCTTCGGGTCGAATCCGTGTAATCGGACGATCCATCCTGGGAGGGAGATCACGATGTTGCATGACCGCCGTACGGCCTCACTACGAGGCCTCCGCCGCACCGCGCTGCATAGCGCGCTGTTCTATGCCCTGTGCAGCACCGCCCTGGTGCCGCTGGTCCACGCACAGGACGCCGCCGCACCGCCCGCACAGCCCACCACCCTGGACCAGGTCCAGGTGACCGGCGTGCGCGGCACCATCCAGACCTCGATCGACAAGAAGCGCGAGGAGACCGTCATCTCCGACGTGCTCGCCGCCGACGACATCGGCGACCTGCCGGCGCTGTCCATCGGTGAAGCCATCGAGACCATCACCGGCGCCTCCACCCATCGCGAGAAGGGCGGCGCCTCGGAAATCTCGATCCGCGGCCTCGGCCCGTTCCTGGGCTCGTCCACCTTCAATGGCCGCGAAGCCACCAACGGCAGCGGCGACCGCTCGGTGAACTTCAACCAGTTCCCGTCCGAGCTGATCAACAGCGTGGCCATCTACAAGACCCAGCGCGCCGACTTCGTCGAAGGCGGCGTGGCCGGCACGGTCAACATGGAAACCGTCAAGCCGCTCCAATACGGCAAGCGCACCATCCAGCTCGATGGGCGCGGCACCTGGCAGGACTACGACAACCGCCTCAAGGACAAGGACGGGGTGGGCTGGCGCGGTACCGCCAGCTACATCGACCAGTTCGACATGGGCGGCGCCGGCAAGCTCGGCATCTCCGTGGGCGTGCAGGCGCTGGAAGGCAGCAACCCGGAAGAAATGTTCTCCAGCAGCTCCACCTGGGTGGCCTGTGATGGCCGCGAAGTGGTCGGCGCCACCCGCAACTGCACCCAGGTGGACGGCAACCAGGTCGCCAACGGCGTGCCGTACTACCTGGTGCCCAGCAGCCGCATCTACCGCCAGTTCATCGAACACGACAAGCGCGATTCGCAGTTCGCCGCGCTGCAGTGGCGCCCCGGCGACGCATGGGAAGTGAACCTGGATTACCAGCACTCCAAGCGCGACTACACCGAAGACCGCTCGGACCTGTCGCTGTCTTCGATGATGCGCAACCTCAACAACCGCGTGGTCACCGACGATGGGGCGCTGCTGCACCACACCGGCAGCACCACCATCGATTCCACCGGCAACTTCCTGGAGCGCAAGGAGGAATACACCGGTGGCGGCTTCAACGTGATCTTCCGTCCCACCCCGGCCTGGACCCTGTCCACCGACCTGTCCTACTCCAACACCGAGCGCGACCAGATCGAGCGCTCCACCCGCCTGCGCGCCGGGCGTACCGACGTCAACGGCAAGCCGGTGGCCGGCATCAAGAACACCCGCTATGTCGACTACACCTACGACTACAGCGGCGATGTGCCGAGCATCACCCTGGATCCGGCGTTCGATAACAACCCGGACAACTACACCGACTCGGCGCTGATCCGCCGCCGTCAGCAGACCCGCGAACACACCATCCGCGCGCAGCGCTTCGATGCCGCGTTCACCCCGGAAAGCGGCTTCTTCACCGCGTTCAAGGGCGGCCTGCGCCACTCCGAAGCCAGCTACACCGACTTCACCGACACCCGCGACATCACCACCACCAATGTCGCGGCCATCCGCGCGGCCAACCAGGCCTGCCGCCAGGCATTCCCGCAGAAGGACTTCCTGGCCAACGCCAGCGGCAACACCATCGACCAGTGGGCCACCTTCGACAGCCGTTGCCTGTTCAAGGCCTTCACCGGCGTGGACGACACCGGCCTGAGCGCGGACCTGCGCGACCCGGCCAACAACGATGTCACCGAGAAGACCAACGCCATCTACCTGATGGGCGACTACAGCAGCGAATGGTTCGGCCTGCCGGTCACCGGCAACATCGGCGTGCGCTGGGTGCGCACCGATGTCAGCTCGGTTGGCCTGCGCAGCGGCCTGGATGTGATCAACAACCCCGACGGCACCATCACCCTGCGCCCCACCGGCGATTTCACCCGCCAGGTGCTCAAGTCCAGCAATGCCGAATGGCTGCCCAGCTTCAACGCGTCCTTCGAACTGCGCCCGGACCTGTTGCTGCGCGTGGGTGCCTACCGCGCCATGTCGCGTCCCGATCTGGCGGCAGAAGGCTTTGGCCGCAGCTTCACCCTGGACGAGGCCGATACCGACTTCCGCAGCGTGGCCGAGGCGCTGGGTAACATCACCGCCACCGGCAACCCGCGCGCCAAGCCGCTGATGTCCTGGAATGCCGATGTCTCGCTGGAGTGGTACGCCAACGCCGACTCGATCCTGTCCACGGCCATCTACTACAAGCAGTTCAACGGCGGCTCGGTGCCGGTGGTGCTGGGCGAAACCTTCGACATCGACGGCCAGAGCGTCACCGTCCCGGTTGAACAGTTGGCCACCAGCGACCAGAAGAGCGACCTGATCGGCTTCGAGCTGACCGGCTCGCACACCTTCTCCTACCTGCCGGGCATCTTCTCCGGGCTGGGCGTGAAGGCCAGCTACAACTACGCCCACTCCAACTTCAAGACCGAAGACCTGCGCCTGGGCGAGTCCACCGACCCGATCACCGGCGTGTTCACCCCCGGCATCGTCGAGCCGGCCAACATCTTCGGGCTGTCCAAGCACGTGGCCTCGGCCCAGGTGTACTGGGGCCTGGGCAAGCTGGACCTGCAGGCGATCTACAAATACCGGTCGGACTATTACCAGCAGTTCGTCGGCGACCCCTCGCAGAACCGCTACGTGCGCGACAATGGCTCGCTCGACTTCCGCGCCACCTACAAGGTGAACAAGAACCTGTCGCTGTCGCTGTCGGCCAGCAACCTCACCGACGAGCCGCGGGTGTCGGATATGCCCATCCTGGGCAGCTTCCGCGAGTACACCACCTACGGGCGGCGCTATTATCTGGGGGTGCGCTACCGCTTCTGAGGTCAGTGGCGCGGTTTTCCAGGACCGCGCCGCTCTCTGAGGGCGCGGTCGCATGTCGGTCCCCAGTCACCGTACAGCCAGGTCTTGATGATGTCCGAACCCCGTCTCTACCAGTCCATTGCCGCTGAAATCGTCGCGCTGATCGAGAAGGGCGAATTCCCGCCGGGCTCGCGGCTGCCCGGCGAACGCGACCTGGCCGAGCGCCTGGGCGTCAGCCGGGTGACCGTGCGCGAGGCGGAAATCGCGCTGGAAGCGCAGGGGCTGATCACCATCAAGACCGGCTCGGGCGTGTATGTGAAGGCGCGCCCGTCGCAGGCCCCCGGCGCGTTGCCGGATGTGTCGGCCTTCGACCTCACCGCCGCACGCGCGGTGATCGAGGCCGAAGCGGCGGCCATGGCCGCCAGCCGCATCACCGATGACGAAGTGGAGGCCCTGGCCGGCCTGATCGCGGCCATGGTCGACCCCACCTCGGGCGAAGCGGCGGCCAGCGAGGCCGACCGCCAGTTCCATCTGTCCATCGCGCGGATTGCCGGCAACCCGGTGGTGGAGCACTGCGTGCAGCTGATCTGGCGCATGCGCAACGAGCTGCCGCGGGTGAAGCAGGTCTACGCCAACGTCTGCCACAATGACGATGACACCCGCGACGAAGAACACACCGCCATTCTCGACGCCCTGCGCGCGCGCGACCCGGCCGGCGCACGCCTGGCCATGCGCAACCACTTCCAGCGCCTGTTCGAATCCATGCTGGAAGCCACCGAGAACGAAGCCCTGGCCGAAATCCGTCGGCGCACCCAGCAGGACCGCGAACGCTTCATGGCCGCCACCGGGCACTGAGCCGGGCGCGGGCAGGGTGGCTTATTCGCCCTGGTACTGCTTTTCTTCGACCAGCGCAGAGCCTGCGATACGGTTGATCTCGTTCTTTACCTTCACCCGCTCGCCGTTGGTGCCGTAGACGCCCCGCGCCAGCTGGATGAATGCATCGTCGAACACCTGCGCCGCTTCCTTGTCGCGCAGCTGGTCCTGGATGTCCCACATGCGCACGTTGATTGCCTTGAGCTGATCCTTGAGCGCGTCCAGCCCGGGCTGGCTGGCCAGCTGCTGCTGCCACAGCGGCCACAGGCCATCGAGTTCCTTGCGGACGTTGGCGTTCTTGCCGGCGTCGCTGATGCGTTCGGCCTTGATTTCCAGGATGGTGATCTTGTCGATCAGTTCGCCAATCGACACCGGGGTCAGGATCGCGTCCACGCCATTACTCGCAACAGGTCAGAGCGCCCATGATAGCGCGCGGCCTTTGGCGCATCGTGGACGCAGGATTTACACGGAATTTGCGCCGATCCCCCGGCCGCGCCATGGCGGCTTTACGGCCACTGCGGAAACACTGCCCACCTCGACGGCGCCGCCGTCCGATGGAGTGCTTACCGTGGTGGTTGAACAGAAAAAAGGGCGCGTCGCGCGTCGCTGCAGCGTGCTGCTGCTGGGCCTGATGCTGAGTGGTGCGGCGGCGGCCGCCGTGGAGGGCAACGCGACGCTGACCTCCGATTATGTCTGGCGCGGCAGCTCGCAGAGCGACGGCGACCCGGCCGCGCAGGCGGGCGTCAAACTCGGCAGCGAGCGCGGCTGGTATGCGTCGGTGTGGGGGTCGGGGGTGTCGTTCAAGCCGGACTACGGCGCACGCAGTGAGTTCGACGTGGTGGCCGGTTGGGGCGGGGCGCTGGGCGTGGACTGGGCACTGGACGTCAACCTCACCCGCTATCTCTATCCGTCCAGCAACGTGGACCTGGACTGGACCGAGCTCAACAGCACGCTGACCTGGCAGCAGCGCTACTGGCTGCAGGTGGGTGTGTCCGACGACGCGCTGGCCGGCGGCCATAGCGGCACTTACGCCCAACTGGGCGCCCGCCTGCCGCTGGGCGAGCAGTGGCGGCTGGAAGCGGCGGTGGGTCACTACTGGCTGGCCAGCGCGCAGGCCGACGACTACCTGCACGGCCAGCTCAGCGCCGTCTGGAAGGTCCACGGCCCGTGGGAACTGCGCCTCACCGCGCACGACACCGACCACGCGGCCAAGCGCCTGTTCCCCGGCAACGCCGGTTCCCGCGTGGAGTTCGCCGTCCAAACCACCTTCTAACGTAGAGCCGACCGTTGGTCGGCTGCTCTTCCCGTAGAGCCGACCGTYGGTCGGCTGCTCCCACCCACCGCGCAAATGCAGCCGACCAACGGTCGGCTCTACGGCGTCACGTCGCGGCAGCCGACCAACGGTCGGCTCTACGGTGTCACGTCGCGACAGCAGACCAACGGTCGGCGTTACGACGCCTTCCGCTTCTCCGCGACCGCCGCCCACGCCCACACCCCCATCGCCACGACCGCCACCCCAAACCCGGCCACGCACACGCCCATCCACCCGAACGCGCCATACACCTGCGCCGAGACCAGCGACCCCAACGAACCGCCGATGAAGTACCCGGTCATATACCCCGCATTGAGCCGGTTGCGCGCCTCGGGGCGCAGCGCGAACACCACGTTCTGATTGCTCACGTGCAGCAGCTGCGCCGCCAGGTCCAGCACCAGCACGCCCACCACCAGCGCCACCAGCGACTGCGTGGAAAAGCCCAGCGGCAGCCACGACACCGCCAGCAGCACCAGCGCCAGCGTCGTCGCCAACGCCGCCTTGCCCCGGTCCGCCATCCGCCCCGCCAGCCCTGCCGCCAACGTGCCCGCCGCGCCCACCAGCCCGAACAGCCCGATCGTCGCGTCGCTGTAGTGGTACGGCGCGCCCGCCAGCAGGAACGCCAGCGGCGTCCAGAACATGGCGAACATCGCAAAACTCAGTGCGCCCAGCAGCGTGCGCAGGCGGAACACCGGCTCCTGCGCGAACAGCGTCCCGATCGAGCGCAGCAACGCGCCATAACCCAACCCCGCATGCTGGTAGAAACGCGGCAACGTGCGATACAGCACCCACGTGGTCAGCACCAGCGTGCCCGCGGCCATCCAGTACACCCAGCGCCAGTCGCCCAGCGACGACAACGCACCGGCCACCGTCCGCGCCAGCAGGATGCCCAGCAGCAGCCCGCTCATCACCGTGCCCACCACCCGGCCACGCTCTTCGGGCCGTGCCAGCGTCGCCGCGAACGGCACCAGCACCTGCGCCACCACCGAGAACAACCCGGTGATCGCCGTGCCCACCAGCAGCCAGACGAATTCATGGCTCAACGCGCTCACCACCAACCCCGACGCCGACAGCAGCGACATCACCACGATCAACCGCCGCCGCTCGAACATGTCGCCCAGCGGTACCAGCAGCACCACGCCCACGCCGTAGCTCAACTGCGCCGCCGTCACCAGCATGCCCGCGCGCCCGAAGGACACCCCGAACTCGCCGGCGATGGTGTGCAGCAGCGGCTGCGCGTAGTAATTGCTGGCCACCGCCACGCCCGTGGCAAAGGCCATCAACAGCACCTGCCAGCGGCTCAAGGGGGTGTGGACATCGGCGGTCATACGGCTTCCAGGTGTCAGGGGGACGCCAGTGTCCGCCTCGCGTCGCGATGATGGAAATGAATAGTTATCATCCAGCGCATCTGGAAAATAGATGGATGGTGGAGATGTTGGCGTGAACCTCAAACAGCTCGAGTTCTGCGTGGCCCTGGCCGAAGAACGCAACTTCACCCGCGCCGCCGCGCGCTGCCACGTCGTGCAGTCCGCACTCAGCCACCAGATCGCCCACCTGGAAGAAGAACTGCAGGCCACCCTGTTCGAGCGCCTGCCGCGCCAGGTACGGGTCACCCCGGCCGGCGAGGTGCTGCTCACCCACGCGCGCCAGGTGTTGGACTCGCTGCGCCACCTGCGCGAAGACGTCGCCGCCGTCGCCGGCCAGGTGCGCGGCACCCTCACCATCGGCCAGATCACCTCGCTCACCGCCGTGGACCTGGTCGCCTGCCTGGCCGCCTTCCACACGCGCTACCCGCAGGTGGAATTCCGCCTGCGCATGGACAAGAGCGAAGTGCTGATGGAAGACGTGCGCGAGCGCCGCGTGGATGTCGCCTTGGTCGGCCTCTCGCCGGGCACCGCCATCGACGGTGCCTGCCATCGCCTGCTCGCCGAAGAATCGATGGTGGCCGTGCTGCCGCCCAACCACCCGCTGGCCAGCCGCAAACGGCTGTCGCTGGCCACCCTGGCCGAACTGCCGCTGGTGGACTTCCAATATGGCAGCGGCGCGCGCCGCCAGACCGACGAGGCCTTCGCCGCCGCCGGGCTACCGCATCGGGTGCCGTTCGAGATCAACCATATGTCGCTCATCGAGCGCTTCGTACAGCAGGGGCTGGCGGTGGGCATCGTGCCGGTGGCCATCGCCGCCGGCTTCACCGGCGTGGCCTGCGTGGCCATCCAGGATGCGCCCGTGCGGCGCGTGCATGCGGTGTGGTCGAAACTGCCCACGCCGGCGGCGCGGGCCTTCATGCAGGAACTGCTGCAGCACGTGGCCCCGCAGGCCGAGCCACGTACCGGGGTGGGGCTCAGGCAGCGCGCACGCGCAGGGTGAGGCCCTTGAGGAAGTTGCGCAGCAGCTGGTCGCCGCAGGCCCGGTAGTTCTTGTGGTCCGGCTGGCGGAACAGCGCCGACAGCTCCGGCTTGGACACCGGGAACCCGGCGTTGTCGAAGATCTCGTGCATGTCCACGTCCTTCAACTGGAACGCCACGCGCAGCTTCTTCAGCACCAGGTTGTTGGTGATGCGCTTTTCGACCGGGCGCAGCGGCTGGCTCTCGTCGCGGCCACGGAAGTGCACGATCAGCCCATCCAGGAAGTGCGCCAAGGTGCGGTCATCGCACGGCACGAAACCTTCCTCGTCTTCCTTGCGCAGCCAACCGGCCACGTCGGCCTTGTCGATCACGAAGGCCGGGTCGGCCAGGGCACAGGTGTCGGCAATCATGCCGTCGCTGAGGTCGAGCATGTAGCGGATGCTGCGCAGTACATCGTTGTTGATCATGGGACGTCCAATACCGCCGGCGCGGCTGCGCGGCTGGCGGCCATTTTACCCCCTGCCGGTCGCCGGCCCCGTCGCGACCGGCGCGGCTGTCATCTGGCTGCCATGAAAGTGAAGCATAGTGCCGCCATCGGGCATCGACAGGCAGTGGAGCAGGCAATGCGCAGGTGGCAGGCAGTAATGGGTGCGGGAATGCTGTGGCTGGCCGGATCGGCCGCCGCCCAGGTGCCCTACGTGGCGATCGAACAGCGCGTGGACCCGCAGGCACTGGCGCAGGTGGGGCTCACCCCCGCCCAGTTGCAGACCTTGAACCGCCTGCTGCAAGAGGCCGACGCGCGCGCCCCGTCCCCGTCGGTGGCCGCCGCCCCGGTCGCCGCGCCCGGCGCGCCCACCCCCGCCCCGATGTTCCCCGGCCTGGACGACGGCCCGATCAAGGCCAAGGTCACCGGCCAGGTGGATGGCTGGGCGCCGGGCACCGTGTTCACCCTCGACAACGGCCAGCAGTGGCAGGTGCTCAAGGGTGAAATGACGCTCAAGGCCAGCCGCAGCAACCCCGAGATCGTCGTGGTGCCGGGCATTGCCGGGCGCTGGTTCCTGCAGGTGGACGAAGACCTGCCCAAGGCGCGCGTGTTCCGCATCCGCTGATCGGTGCGAAAATGGCGGGGATTCCCACGGAGTACCCCGATGACCCGTACCGCTCTGATTACCGGCGCCACCTCCGGCTTTGGCGCTGCCGCCGTCCATCGTTTCGCCCAGGCCGGCTGGCGTGTCATCGCCACCGGCCGGCGCGCTGAACGGCTGCAGCCGCTGGTCGACGCCTACGGTCCCGAGCGCGTCCATGCGGCCGTCTTCGACGTGCGCGACAGCGCCGCCATGGAGGCCGCACTGGCCGCCCTGCCGGCCGACTTCGCCGCCATCGACCTGCTGGTCAACAACGCCGGCCTCGCCCAGGGCACCGCCCCGGCGCAGAGCGCCTCGCTTGAAGACTGGCGCACCATGATCGACACCAACGTCACCGCCCTGGTCACCCTCACCCACCGCCTGCTGCCGCAGCTGGTGGCGCGCAAGGGCGCCATCATCAACATCAGCTCGGTGGCCGGCGTGTACCCGTACCCGGGCGGCAACGCGTACGGCGGCACCAAGGCGTTCGTCAGCCAGTTCTCGCTCGGCCTGCGCGCCGACCTGCACGGCACCGGCGTGCGCGTCACCACCATCGAGCCGGGCATGGCCGAGACCGAGTTCACCCTCGTGCGCACCCACGGCAACCAGGCCGCCTCGGACACCCTCTACACCGGGGCGAACCCGATGACCGCCGAGGACATCGCCGAGCAGATCTTCTGGGTGGCCAACCTGCCGGCGCACCTCAACATCAACCGCCTGGAGCTGATGCCGGTAAGCCAGTCGTTCGCCGGTTTCCAGGTAGCGCGCGACTGATCCAACCGGATCGCTCCGGTAGAGCCGACCGTTGGTCGGCACTTCGCATCCCCCAACGGCAGCCGAGCATGGCTCGGCTCTACCGGGATGCCGCGCCCCGGAGGGTAGAGCC